>CACWVH010000133.1 GCA_902764235.1 uncultured Ruminococcus sp. | reverse complement strand
AGGCATAAGCACATCTTTGAACAACCGAAACGCCGTGTACCGAACGGTACGCACGGTGTTGTGAGAGGACGGGGGTTAGCCACCCCCTCCTACTCGATTTCATTCGGGTGTTTAATCCACATATTCTGTTTTTGCAAGACAACATTCCTTGAAATCCTTGTCAAACGTATATTGTATATGATTGTGTCCGTTTCTGAATTTAATTGTCTGCTTTGAAGTCCAGCCGTCAAATGTATGAGTGTAAAAATCTGTTACGCTTTCAGGAATAGTGATGCTTTTGATTCCGGTGCAGTGTCCAAGGGAATAATCAGCAAGCTCCTTGACACTGTCAGGTATTGTGATGCCAGTCAGTGAGGTGCAGTTTTCAAAGGTGTTGTTTTCAATTATTTTTATACCCTTCGGGATATTGATCTCCTTCAGGCTTTTACAGTCCTTGAAGGCTGAGCTTCCGATGGAGCTGACACCGTCCGGAAGAGTAATGCTTCTCAGCGTACTGCATCCGGAAAATGCGGATTGTCCGATGGCAGTTATATTGCCCGGAATAATGATGTCTGTCAGGCTTTCACAGCCGTTGAATACATCATTATCGATTTTTGTGAGCTTGGCAGGAATGCTGAGGCTCTTGATTTTTTTGCAGTCTGAGAATGCGCTTTTCCCGATGTCAGTCACTCCGTCAGGTATGTTCAGACTTTCCAGATCATTACAGTTCCGGAATGAAAAAGCTTCAATTTTAGTTATACCATCAGGAAGGGTCATGCTTTCAAGATTCACACAGTTATGAAATGTACCTGTTTTGATAACAGTAACGCCGGTAGGAATATTAATGCGTTTCAGGCTATTGCAGTCTTCAAAGGCTTCTTCGCCGATCATATTTACCTTGTCGGGAAGAGTCAGGCTTTCCAGACTTTTACATCCACGGAATGTATTTGCCTGTATGGCGGTGATTTTTCCGGGGATGTTGACAGTTTTAAGCTTTTCACAGCCGTAAAAAGCCTCCGGACCGATCTGTTCAACACTGTCAGGAATGGAAATGCTTTCAATATTACTGCATTCTTCAAATGCACCGAAAGGGATATTTGTAACGCCGTCTGAAATGCTGACGTTTACAAGATTTTCAGACTTGTCAAATTTTTGCTTATCAGGGGATTGAAAATAATCATCCGAATAAATGGTAAGCGTTTTTGAACCCTCATCAAAGGTATATAAGGTTCTGGATCTTAATACAAAGATCAGTGTTACAATAATACCTGCAATGATTACCAATGACAAAACAATAAGTATGATATTTTTTATTTTGTTACGTGACATTCTATAGCTCCTTGTATTTAATTAAAAGAATCCTGCAGGACTTATCACAGCAGAAATAAGCTTTTTGTCATAGACTCACTGCTTTGACAAAAGCTTTACCTCATTGAAATCATGCTCCTTGCCGGAAGTGTCCTGAGCCTTGAACTTATCCTGAGTCTTGAGAGTGACAGTCCCGTTTTCATCGGTTTCGACAGTATATTTCACTTCCACGCTGTCCAGGTTATTTCTTCTGTAATAATCATCTGTCAGATGCAGAGTGACTTCATTTTCGGAATATGTATATGTGAAATCCATAGTCTTGGTGACGCTTTTACCGTCATCTACACATACCGTCCCTGTGCCTGATTTTCCGAAGTTATAGACAAGATCACCCATATAGATAAAGGCAGGGTCATCATCATTGTTCAGTGAGGTTTTCATATATCCGGGCTTTTCGTCAGAAAAGAATTTGCCGTCGCAATATATCTTGTCGCTTGTAAGCTTCCATTTGCCGACAGGATTGAAGCCGAAGTCGCTGCAGCCGCCCATGGAAGCCACAGAAGCAACAATTCCTGTAATTAAAAGAAATGCAGTTATAGGTCTGCGTGATCTGTTTTTCATAATATGCTCCTTATATAAATTGGTGTGAAAAATAAGAGTTACAATAATTATATTCCAATCGAAAGAAATAATCAACAAATTTTTTGATATTTTTTGTTATTTAGTTGTTATTCTGGTTCAAAATGTATTATAATTGAATCATAGAATATAATAAGCTGTGCAGGAGGTCTGTTGCTGCTTTGCGGCAGGTAAGTCAGTATTACATAACAAACGGAGATATTGAGATATGCAGGGTATTTTAGGACAAAGGATCCGTGAGCTGCGGATCAGAAAAGGTATCACTCAGGAAAAACTCGGACAGATGGTAGGAATGACAGCTCAGGGGGTATCAAAATGGGAAAGAGGAGCGTCCCCTGATGCGGAGCTGCTGCCTAAGATCGCAGATGTGCTGGGAGTAACGATAGATGCTCTTTTCGGCTGCGAAAGGGAAGAAAGCCTTGAGCAGACTGTGACAAATGAGCTTAGCTCCATGGAATCTGATGAAGCTTTCAGAAGGGCATTCGGGCTTTGCTGGTCGATAGAAATGGGACTTACCGGAAAAAACTCCATCAAGGACAGATTCGGACATGAAATGCTTGATTCCCTTGAGGATGAATACGGGAATGAATTCTATTCCAGACTGATGTTTGACAGCGGCATTGTCACAGCCAGGCTTTCAAAGGATATGAGGTATTTCTTTTTGATGCCGGAGTCGGAAAAGGGGGCAGGCAATTATCTCGGAAAAACGGAAGAGCTTGCCGGGATATTCAGGATCCTTTCAATGAAAGAAAACCTCAGGATACTGGAATATCTTTACGGAAGAAATAACACTCATGTATCACTGAAGCTGATAGCAGACAAAACGGGAACGGATGAAAAGGCTGCACTTGAATGTATGAATGAGCTTTGCAGCATAGGGCTTGCGGTATGCTATGAGGTCGAGACAGACCGGGGAATCATAAAGACGTATTCATATGAAAAGGGTCATGTCATGCTTCCGCTGCTGATAATCGCAAGGGAACTGAGAAGTGAAAAGCAGCTTAATTTTGTTACCCTTTGCGACAGAAAAAAGCCTCTGATATAAAGGGAATCATTGAACAGATAACGTTTTACTGCCCGGTGCTGCAGGAACGATACCATGAGTTTAGAAACTAACGTATCAGTTTAATGACTTTACATATAGTTGATTGAATAATTACGGAGCAAATGATATTATAAAAGTACAGAAAGCGTAAAACCCGGACTAAGGAAACGCTGATTAATCCATTAATCGGTGTTTGGGGCGCAGCCCCACACAGAGCCTCTTTGGGTTTCCTTACATACTGGGAAATATCTTTTATTCAGATTTTCTCTGAAAAAATAACGGAGGTAGAATCAAATGCAAATCGAAAATTTCAGTCTTATGTACCCGGAGGGAAAAACCCCGTCATATATGACTCTCGGAGAGGAATGCTGCAATGACCTGTCTCTTGAATATATCTGTGACAGCATTACAGAAAGCGAATACGAGCAGAATGTCATCAAGAGAATGATGACAAAACTTGAGCATGACCCTGAGACCATAAGCTATCGCTGCGATGTTTTTGAGGATATTCTAAGATTTCCGAGCCTTCGTGAAAAAATAAAGGAGCTTCTTGAACAGCTTGATTATCTCAAGGATCTTGAAAAATCCGCAAGAGACAATACTGCCGAACCTATCTGGCAGCTTATCAACCGTCTGCAGGAGCTTGATGTCTATGTAAACTGTATCACAGGAATAAATGAATGTCTGAGCGAAAACGACATCAGGTCGGAGGGACTGAAAAAGCTCAGGGAATATGTAAACTCTGTATATACCGAAAGCGGCTTTGAATTCCTCAAGGAGGATATCAAGGGACTTGTAAACGAGGTCGGCAGGATACGCAGTGTTTCTCTGGGTATCAATCTTGACAGCCATATGCGTCCGGTGGAGGTGGGTATAGTTTCCCTGAATGATGAAAAATTCTACCGTCCCGGACTTCTGAATATGTTTCTTGATTTCACATCCAAAAAGAGCGAGATACATCATGGTACATCCTTCACAGGCATGACAAAGATACATACCGTCGGCAAAGCAGCAGGCGACGATCCTCTTATGAGTACGCTGAGCCGTGTAGTCAGTGAGATGCTGGGTTCAACTGTAAAGCAGATCAAAAACAAGCTTTCAAGATATGTAAACATCAGCGGCTACAGCCTGACAAAGCTTATACCCGATTTTGTATTTTTCATCAGATGGGCTGATTTCTGTTCAAAGCTTATTGATCTGGGCATACCGATGGCAAAGCCGGTAATGCTTGATATTGAAAAAAGAGAAATGCATTCCAAGGGATTATATAATCTCAAGCTTGCGATCCAGATTCTTTCTGGAAAGAAAGTTGACATTATCCGCAACGATTTTGATTTTTCACATGAAAACGGCATTTATATTATGACAGGACCTAACCGCGGCGGCAAAACCACATTTACTCAGGCTGTCGGAATAATTTTTCTCCTTGCTCAGCATGGAATATATGTTCCGGCGGAGGAGCTGTCACTTTCTCCGTGTGATAATATATACACTCATTTCCCGGCAGATGAAAACCGGACTGTAAACCTCGGAAGACTGGGAGAAGAGTCCAAGAGACTCAGCGAGATATTTGAAGCTGCAACAAACAAAAGTCTCCTTCTGCTGAACGAATCCCTTGCGACAACATCCTTTGCGGAGGGCTTGTACATAGCGAAAGATGTTGTACGTGCCATGAGATATCTCGGTGCAAGGACGATTTTCAATACACATATGCACGAGCTTGCAATGCAGCTTGATGTAATGAATTCGCACCCGGGTGATATGAAGGTAGCATCTCTTATTACGGGTATACATGAGGGTCAGAGGTCATACAAGGTATTTCTTGCACCGCCGGAGGGCGTCAGCTATGCACGTGATATTGCAGAAAAATACGGTGTGACCTTCGATCAGCTGAAATCCTCAATAGATAAAAACGAAAAAGCTGAAGAAAAAACCGATCCGGAGCCGGAGGAAAAGGGAAGAAAGAAAAAATGATCCGATGAAGAGGCTTATATGCATACCTGAATCCGTGAAATTGAATTAAATCTTTTTTTAAACCTTCCGGGTTTTCATTTCAGCCAGGCGGCAGGCGTGCGCAGCACGCCTGCCGCCGTCNNNNTTATGGGTGAACAACTTAAAAACCTGAAATGCATAAAACAACGCATTATCTCTGGGTTTTTCAGAACAATCAATAATGAGTTTCACGGATTCAGGTAAATAAAAAAGACTGCCTTTGCGTATCTGAAAATGAAGATACGCAAAGGCAGAAATTTTTTATTCAAGACTCTGGGATTTTTTGTCATATTCCTTTGCAAGATCGGTTTTGCCCATATCCTCGTACAAGGCAGCGATATCATCGTATTGAGAAATAAGACTGTCGGTGAATTCCTCAGGGTCGATGCTGGCAAGTGTTTTGAAAATATCGGCAGCCTTGAGGTAATAGGATTCGGCGTCCTCGTAATTCTTGCAGCAGGAATAAATATATCCGATGTCACCGTAAACGCCGGCAAGCTCATCATTGTAGTCGATCGAAGTTTCATCAGCCTGTGAGCCTTTGTAGTCGGCGATAAGCTTGTTGTATATTTCGATAACCTTTTCGTAGTATTCTATCGAGCGGCTGTATTCTTCCTTTCCGCTGCTGGATTTGGCAAGACAGTCATAGCAATAGGCAACATCCTCAAGGTATTTTTCGCTGTTTTTCCCCACAAGCTCAATATATATTTCAAGAGCATTTTTATATTCCTTTTCGGCATCATCATATTTATTCCGGAAGAAATAGGTATCACCTATATTGCAGTATGTTTCAGCAAGAAGCTCGGAGTTTTCGTTATCGTTCATTGACTGCAGCTCCTGATAAAGCTCAAAAGCGATCAGATAATACTCATATGCGTCGTTATATTTTTCAAGCAGCTCATATACGCTGCCGAGACCTGACGCACAATGAGCAAGCTCACTGCGGAATTTCTCAGGTTCCTCGGCATTGAGCTGTTTATAGATCTCAAAAGCTTTTTTGAATTGTTTGTCAGCTTTCTTTGGTTCATTGTCCTCAAGAAGATCCTCTGCTTCATCGCAAAGCTCAAGAGCAAGCTGAGGATCTATCTTCAGTTCGTCGTCTTTTTTGTTTTTCAGAAATTCAAACATAATTCCCACTTCCGTTGCAGATATACAGTCTGATCACTCGAAAAGCTGTATTATGTCAGTTATACAGCTGAATGAAAAATGCATATCATCAAAATCACTATACCGTTTCCAAAAATGATAATCCCGTTTATATGTATTGTATATTAATTCATCCCAAATGTCAATACCGGCACTGGCACCGGCGTGCCGCCGCCAGCGTGACGCTGGACCCTTGATTCACGGCTTAGTCAGTCTGATAAAGATTTTTCCCGGCACCGCCAGACTTATTCAGCCTGAACTGCAACAGAATAATAATTCAAATCCCTATCGACAACTGTAATTTTACACTTACTGCAGTGCCTGTTTGGTGTAAAATTTTTCTGGGAGTTTTGAAGGAGCTATAATCAACTGACATAAAAGTTTTGGTCATAAGAAATCAGAGCCGTGGGAATAAAAGCGGAAGTCCTGAACCCAGAGCGCAGCGTATGCGGAGCGATAGCGCGTCGCGACTCCGGCGGCACGCCGGCTGGCGAAAGATTTACAATTTGGGAGAAATATGTTATTATATATAAAATGAGGTGTTATAATGAAAAAAATGCATGATATAAAGGTCAGTCCTTCAAGACTGAAAGGGACAATTTCTGTTCCGCCGTCAAAAAGCGCAGCACACAGAGCAATAATCTGCGCTGCTTTGTCAGACGGTGTAAGCGTTTTGCAGCCGATAGAGCTTTCAAATGATATTACTGCTACAATAGAGTGTATGAAAAAACTCGGTGCTGAGCTGAAACTTGACGGAAAAAGACTTACTGTCAACGGCAGAGGTATCTTTACACCTGATAAGGCAGAGCTTGACTGCGGAGAAAGCGGTTCAACTCTCAGGTTTGTTATTCCCATCGCAGCTGCCGGAGGAGTCAAAGCTGTATTTACCGGTCACGGAAAGCTGCCTGAAAGACCGATCGGTGTTTATACGGATTGTCTGCCGGAGCATGGAGTCAGCTGCATTACAAAGGGAGGTCTGCCGCTTGAGATATCAGGCAGGCTTGAGTGCGGTATATATGAGATACCGGGCAATATAAGCTCACAGTTTGTAACCGGACTTCTTCTCTCGCTTCCGCTTCTTGAGGGTGACAGTGAGATCAGACTTACAAGTCCGCTGCAGTCTGTTGGATATATCAATATGACTGTGCAGATCATGGAGCAGTTCGGAGTAAAGACCGAAAGGACAGAAAACGGATGGATTATCAGGGGCGGTCAGAAATACAGTGCCCGGAATTATACCGTTGAGGGAGACTGGTCTCAGGCTGCGTTTTATATGACTGCTGCGGCTCTCGGCAGCAGTATAGTGATCGATAATCTTGATATGGACAGTACCCAGGGCGACAAAGCCTGTGTTGAGGTATACCGGAGACTCGGCGCTGATATACGCTGTGAAAACGGTATGGTAATAATGAACGGCGGTGAGCTTCACGGAATTGAGCTTGATGCTGCTGATATACCCGATATGGTTCCTGCCTTCAGTGTTGCGGCAGCGCTTGCAAAGGGCACGACAGTAATCAGAGGAGCGCAGAGACTCAGAATAAAGGAATGTGACCGCCTTGCAGCTATGAGGGAGGGTCTTTCAAGACTTGGAGTAAGCGTCCGGGAAACAGAAGACGGTCTGATAATAAACGGTGCTGAAAAACTTCACGGAGGCTTTGTCGAGGGCTATAATGACCATCGGATCGTGATGTCCTTTGCGGCTGCGGCTTGTGCTGCCGATTCGGAAATAACTATATCGGATATGGAAAGTATAAATAAATCCTATCCGTCATTTTTTGAGGATTATAAAAGCTTGGGAGGAAAAACAGATGTCATCTTGGGGTAGTGCAGTAAAAATATCCGTGTTCGGCGAAAGCCATGGAAAAGGGATCGGTGTTGTGATAGACGGACTCCCGGCAGGTGTACCGCTTGATATGGATAAGATATATATGCAGATGTCGAGGAGAGCGCCGGGAAAGGATAAGACTGCAACTCCGAGACTTGAAAAGGATATACCCGATATTATATCCGGGGTGCTTGACAATAAAACGACCGGAGCGCCGCTTTGTGCGGTCATCAGCAATACGAACACCCGTTCCGGCGATTACGGTAATATAATGTCATGTCCCAGACCCGGACACGCAGATTTTACAGGTAATATACGCTATAACGGCTTCAACGATATAAGCGGCGGCGGACATTTTTCGGGACGTCTTACAGCACCGATAGTGTTTGCAGGCGCAGTGTGCCGTCAGATACTTGAAAAAAAGGGACTAAGAATCGCTGCACATATCGCATCTATCGGAAATATATGTGACAGCCGCTTTGATCCTGTGAATATTCCCGATGAGCTTTGCGACAGACTGAATGTAAGTACCTTTGCGCTTATTGATGAGTCAAAGGAGACTGAAATGAGAGAACTTGTCGAGGAATGCCGCATGAGTCTTGACAGTATCGGAGGAACTGTCGAATGTGCTGTAAAGGGAATGCCGGCAGGTGCAGGCTCACCGATGTTTTATGGGATAGAGGGAGTGATCTCATCAATAGTATTCGGAATACCTGCTGTGAAGGGCATTGAATTCGGTGCAGGCTTTGCTGCGTCAGAAATGAGGGGCAGCGAAAACAATGATGAATTTTACTATGACGGAGATACAGTGAAAACAAGAACAAATAATCACGGAGGTATACTCGGCGGAATAAGCTCAGGAATGCCGGTTATTTTCAGAGCTGCTTTGAAGCCTACACCTTCAATAGGCAGAAAGCAGAAAACAGTCGATCTTGTCAAGCATGAAAACACAGAGCTTGAGATCCACGGCAGACATGACCCGTGCATAGTTCCGAGGGCAGTGCCGGTAATCGAAGCAGCGGCAGCAATAGCAGTCGTAAATCTTCTTGCACAGGTAAATATGCTTTAAGAGGTTTAAACCGGACACGGTCAGTTATGCCATGATAAAAGATGTAATATTGATTCAAACTTCCCACATCAGATATACGGGCAACCTCAGTGTTTATCATGCCTGAAAGCGTATTTATTAATGTATTTTTTTTCCTGATAAATAGCCGGAGAAACAAACACCGCCCCTCTAAGATATAAGTAGTCATTTTCTGCGCCGTCGGCGGAGAAAATGACGGATGGCAGTGGAGAAAAATTTTAAATTACAATACTGATTATCCGCATAAACAGAAGATTTTTGGACTTTTACAATCAGCTAATGAATAATTGAAAAAAGGATGCAGAAAAGGAGAGAGAAAAATGAGTCTTAAACCTATCAGAGATGAGATCGATCAGATAGATCAGCAGCTGATCGAGCTTTTCAGAAGAAGGATGGAATGTTCAAAAAAGGTAGCTCAGTACAAGCTTGAAAACGGGATGCAGATATTCAATCCCGAAAGAGAAAGCCAGGTGCTTGATAATGTAGAGGAAAAGGCAGGAGAATACGGCGGAAGCGCAAGACTTCTTTATTCATCGATAATGGAGCTGAGCCGTGCCTTGCAGCATGATATGCTTGGCAGCGGAAGCGTACTGAAAAACAGGATATGTGCTGCCGAACCCCTTATACCTTATAATGACAGTGATGTTCGTGTTGCCTGCTTCGGAGTTGCCGGAACATATGCACACAAGGCAGCAATGAAGGTATTCCCGAATTGCCGGCCGTTATTTTATTCTCCCTTCAAATCCGTATTCGAGGCAATAAGCAACGGAGAGGCTGATTTCGGTGTGATACCAATAGAAAACAGCTCTGCCGGTTCAGTAACGGCGGTATATGATCTTATGCTCAGACACCGTTATTATATAGCAGCGGCTGCTGACATACAGGTGGATCATTGCCTTGCAGTAAAAAAGGGCGATGATATCAGCAGGATAACAAGGGTCTATTCACATGAGCAGGCATTATCACAGTGTTCAGATTTTCTGAATGCACATCCTGATATAGAGGCAAAGGAATTTGTCAGCACTGCACAGGCGGCGAAGATGGTAGCTGAAAGTGATGAAGAGGGATTAGCTGCGATCTGCTCAGAAAATGCTGCTGAGGAATACGGACTTGAGATCATAAAAAGAGGCTTCCAGAATAATCCGAATAATACTACAAGATTTATTGTGATCTCAAAAAAGATGTTCATTGAGCCGGATGCGGACAAGATCAGCCTGAGCTTCGCTTTGCCTCACGTGACAGGCTCGCTTTACAGTACGCTATGCAGATTTGCGGCACATGGACTGAACCTTACAAAGATAGAATCACGTCCGAGATTCGGAAAAAAATTTGAATACTTTTTTTATCTTGATTTCACAGGATCAACAGCAGACAAAAATATCCTGAATCTGCTTTGTGCATTGTCCGATGAACTTGTTGAATTCAGCTTTCTCGGAAACTATAAGGAAATATAAGGACAGCAGTGCGGAGCTGAAGGCATCAGCTCCGCCTGAGTTTTTTACGGTGCTGTCGGGTAAATTATCTCAGATAAAATAAAATAATAAAAAAGTTAAAAAAAATGCTTGACAAATGTCAGATGTTCTGATATAATAAATATCGTTCCTGAGGAACAGAATAAATGCGAGGCACGTTTGAGGGGCGTGTGTTTCACGACGTATGGGTTCAAGTCCCATCACTCGCACCATTTTGAGGCAGTTTTTAACTGCCTCTTTTGTTTTGCCAATTTTTCTTAAAATGCCCGAAAATGGCTTAAACACTGAGACCTTTAGCACTTGCATAGTTGAGTTGAGGAAAGTTGAAATCGGATAAGACAAGATAAAGTGCAGTCAAAATCACGGTCAACACCAATGTGCATTTTGTATCCAAAGTGCCATGTATTGCCCTTTTTAGCGGAGTGTGCGTCAGGGTCGCGTTCCTTTTTCTTATTTTTGGTGGATGATGGAGCCTCTATAAATGTTGAATCAACAATGGTGCCTTTTTTCAGAAGCAAGCCTCGTTTCAACAGCAGATCAACTACTGTTTCAAAAATCGTTTGCTGTAATCCGTGCTTGTTCAACAGATTTCTGAAACGTCCGATTGTATCTCCGTCAGGAACTTCATCCGGTGAGTTAATACAGCAAAATTCCGTAAATGCTCGGCTGTCAAGAATCTCATACATCACCTTCATATCTGCAAGATCATACAGATTCTGAAGCATATATATTCTCAACATCAATTCAAGTGGGTATGGTTTATTGCCGCGCTCTCCTTTGTAATAGTACGGCTCTATTTCTTTTACGAATGTTTCCCACGGAATAATGCTATCCATTTTATTCAGAAATTCTTTTTTGTTGGTTCTGGCTGCACCAAACTCATCATTCATTTCTGCCAGTGTCATCTGTCTGTTCATGATTATATTATATCATATTTTCGTTGACTTCGCAATTGTGCGGTGTTGCC
>CACWVH010000132.1:2770-17808 GCA_902764235.1 uncultured Ruminococcus sp. | reverse complement strand
TTATATTTTTCTTCATCAAAAGGTTCAATGGATGGGTCTATTGAAAAAAACTTAAATTCTCCTTTTTGGCAAACTCTTTGAACGCCTCCGCTATACCGGGTTCAAGTTCTACAACAGTACCGTCTTGTTTCATATATTTGAGTTGATATAAATCATGATCAACAATCAAATGACCGTGCTCATCTAAAGCATTTTCTCCGGTTTCCGGATCTTTCAGATAGATTTTATCTCCTGAACTATCCTTACTCGGCTTTTGCATAGTTGCAAAGAAAATAGGATAGTCTTCTTTTTTTGGACACTTTTCATCATCCCATTTTTGTACAAACAAAACAGATGTCTTTGTACCGGTATGCGGTTTGAAAACATTTCCGTGCAAGCCAACAACAGCCAAGATTCTGCAATGCTCAGCTATATAATCACGAATATATTTATCGCTTGAATTATTAAACCGTCCTTGCGGCAGCACGATTGCCATACGACCGCCGGGGGCTAAGAAATTTAGATTGCGTTCGATAAACAGAATATCTCTGCCGACTTTATTTTGCCATTTACCATTGCTCTTTTTGCCGAGTTCATAGCGAGAAATTATAGTATTCTCTTTAATGTCGCCTGCAAACGGAGGATTTGCCATCACTAATGAGAAATTAAACTCACTAAAGTCTTTCTTTCTTTTTGGTTGGAGCTTCTTTAATTTCTTAAAGCCTTCGTTATATGTATCGTTCCATTCTTCTTGCTTGGTTATTTCATTCCAACGTGAATAATCAAGTGTGTTAAGATGAAGTACATTTGTCTGACCGTCTCCGGCAATCAAGTTTAGTGTACGAGCAACACGGACGGTTTTTTCATCAAAGTCTATTGCAAAAACATTATCCCTGACAAAATTTGTTTCTTCGGGGATGCGTTCCGCTGCTGTAAAGCCTTCTCCTTCGGGAAGACCTTTTTCTCTGCGAATATCTTTCCATACCTTAAAGATACTGTGAACGGTGAATCCGGAACTACCGCAAGCAGTATCAATAATCTTGTCTTTAACTGTGGGATTCATCATCTTTACACACATATCAATAACATATCTTGGTGTAAAAAACTGTCCCTTTTCACCCTTTTGAGCTTTACTCATCAGGTATTCAAATGCATCGTCAACTACATCCAAATTATTATTGAACAGTTTAATATCTTGCAAAGATGCAACGCACACCGATAAATGGGATGGTGATAATTGTATTCTGCTTTCTTCAGCAAATACACCTTCCCATTTTTTCTTTGCGTCATCAAAGAGTTCTTGTATCTTCTCTTTGATTTCAAAATCAGTTCCGCCATTGTTTCTGAATTTTAAAAAAGCAGTACTATCATTAGCACAAACAAGTTCATCATACAGTTTTGCAAAAATCAGTTTGAAAATCTCTTCAAAGGAATCAACACCGGCACTCGCCAAAACCTCATCTTCCATTTCTTTGATTAGTGAGCGCAACGATTTCTTTTGAGTACTGATCTTGTCTATTCTTTTTAAATCTTCATATGTTAACTGCTCATTGATAATATCGGAAAGCTTTTGAGTAGAAGTAGGAATATCACGAATTTCTTCAAAATAGTTAGGATCTTTTCTGTTGTAACAAGAGATCTGCTCGCCATTAGTCCACACTCCGATAGGCGCACCTGTTGCGTTACAGTAAGATTTTAATTGTTCTTTGCCATCTGTTAGTTTTGGCTTTTTTAGTTCAACGATAATGTAGGGAACATCCGGTCTGTCTTTATCCGCAATTGTAATATCTGCACGCTTAACTTCTCTGCCAAAATGAATAGGAGTTTCAAGACTAATTCTGCTTTCAGAATAATGATAATCGTTTATCAATTTATGGATATAAAGTTGCCTTATTACCTCTTCAGGTGACAAGCGAATAGGCTTTTTTCTGATCAAACAAGAAATATGAGGAACATTCTTTCCTCTAACTTCCTTCATAAAAACATTTTCTTCGATCGCTTTAATAGAGCTGTCCGAAAACATAGATGTATCGTAGGATGAGTTTTTTAAAATTTCTGAGATAGTCATTAGATATCTACTCCCTTATTCCTTAATTCTTCGTACATTTCGTATGAAATGATTACGTTTTGCGGTTTGCTGTTCTTCAATACTATAACCACATTGTTCTCTTTGGCAACATCCGAAAAAATCCTTGATGCTTGACCTCTCAAGAATTCGGTCATTTGTTTATATTTAGGTGTTTTCTTAGATGACAAACGCAATCACCTCCTACAAATATTCTATTATTATTTTATCATTAGTAATTACTATTGTCAATATTATTATAATTATTAAAGTAATTACTTTTTCGTATTATTTTACGTGCAAACCGGTTTTCTTTGCTTACACTCATTTTCACCTTGACTACTGTTATCATATATGATAACATATAATAAATAGAGGTGAGTGAGATGACTAATAGCAATAGCATAATCCGTAAGCGGCAGGAAATCGTATCAAAACTAACGCAGGCACGGCTTGAAAAGGGATTGTCACAGGCACAGCTTGCCGAGATGGTCGGCACGCAGCGGTCAAATATATGCCGTATTGAAAACGGCGGTCAGAATCTGTCCCTCGATTTATTGATCAAGATAACAGACGCTCTCGGCAAGGATGTCAGCGTTTTATTGGAAGAAAAAGGTGTTGAAATGAGCAACGTATATAACCTAAAACTATATGACGATATTCTTGTGACCTTTTCCCTTGAAGAAAAAGGATTAGATGGCTTAGTTGTTGAAGTTCTGTCTTATGATGAAAGCAAAAAACACCTTTTGCCAATCAATATGGAGCTGACACCAAAAGGCATTATCAAGTGGCTTTCCAATCGTGTTATTCCGAAAAATAGAGCCTTTGTTGACGAGATACTAAAGACGTTCGGGCTGAGCGTGAACGATACGAAGGGCATTATCGACATCTGCTTGGGCTTGTCGCTTAACGACAGCTATTGGGTTACTCCTGTTGAATTTGACGGCAAATTTGCCGATTACAATCTGTTCGAGAATCCCTTCTCGGAAGCATTGTCACTCGTCGCCTATACAGGTATTGGAAGTGCAGAAAAAGCGTTCTCGACCTCTCCTGAGTTCACAACAAACGGTATGCTCCGCAAGGCTTGGCGGCATATCGAGAACGACGGTATCTATCTCTATAAAGGCGGCACAGAAGGCGCTGCCAATGCCGGCAATGAGCCGTACAGCGAGTTTTACGCCTGTCAGGTCGCTAGGGCGATGGGCTTAAATTGTGTAGAATACGACCTTGAAAACTGGAAAGGTATTCTCGCTTCAAAATGCCGTCTTTTTACCGACATTGACACATCTTTTGTGCCAATCAGCAGGCTGATAAAAGACAGAACACTGAAAAACGCCCTCGATTATTACGCCGAGCTTGGCAAAGAGTTTTATGACGAGCTTTGCAGTATGCTGGTGTTCGATGCTATCATTTACAACGAGGACAGACATTTCGGTAACTTTGGTGTGATGCGTGACAATCACACTGGTAAAATCATTAAGCCCGCTCCGATTTTCGATAACGGCTTGTCGCTTTTCAACTTCGCAATGGCTGATGATTTGCAAAATCTCAGCGAATACGCAAAAACGAGAACACCTCCCTACGGTGTATCTTTTGACGAGGTATGCAAGGCGGTAATGGGCAGTAAGCAAAAATCTCAGCTCCGCAAGCTGTTGAATTTCACATTCACAAGACACCCATCAATCAACCTGCCCGAAGAACGCTTGACAGCAATCGAAGCGCAAATCCATACAAGAGCACGTGAATTGATGTCTATTCCGAACTCTAAATAAAGATAACGAGCGTGTAAGCAGACAACACCTGCTTACACGCTCGCTTTCCTTTTTCGTTGAGAACTTCACTAACAAATAAGTGAAGTTCTCAATGGAGCTGTCGATAAAAGTCCTTAATTGTATATCAGCTCGGCATTTACAACCTCTCTCGCCCTTTGAGTTGCATTGTTCATCTTACGAACCCACAGCATTTGATCGGTAGCTTTTAGCTGTTCGGTGCAGCCTTCTTCTTTAGCGAAAGACTGCACAAGCTCGTCGTACATCTTCTGCGCCTGTTCATCAATGTCAGCAAGGTATTCATTCAGTTTGCATTTAGTGAGCAGATTGGTATAAAGAATCGGGCGGCTTCGTTTGATATAGCGAAGGTGTTGTTGTCCCCACAAGCCGATTGGTCGGTTATCCTGTTCGGGCAGTGTTAAGTTCGGCAGCAAACAGTCGCCCTGCATTGTATATGTGATTTCCATTTTCAAACCTCCTTAACCTTGATTTTCTTGACTTTGGCTTTAGTGAACTTGATTATGAGTTCATCTATGATGTCGGTGTACTTACCTCGTGAAATGAGATCGTTTCTCAAATCAATCAGGCTGTTGATAACGGCTCTGCGTTCCTCTCCTGTGAGGTAAATATGATATTTAGTTTTCATAATTGAATCTCCGATTTTATAACAAATTCAGCGGGCGTTCATCAATCAAAAATTCTACCATTTTTCTACCAAAATCATTTATCAAACAGATTTAGGCGTTGTTACTGATTCCCTTTAATTTTATGACAATCCGCAGTTTAAGGGCATTTAAGCAGAAAAGTGATTATATAAAAATATTCAAATATGCTCCTATTCCGCTTCAAGTCCTTCTGCCGCTGCCAAAGGGGATGCCGCACAAGAGTAAAAAAGCTCAGTGCGGCATCCCCTTAAATAAATTGTAAATATATAACGGTAATAATTTACAGATCTGTTTTCTCTTTTTTTGATGTTTGTGAAACAGTGGTCTTGCTGAAATGGTGCAAAAGCAGGAATATTCCCCATACATATACAACAGTAAGAGCAATGTTTACATACATCATGTTTCTGAAAAGCAGCATCAGAATTACAAAACTGACTGCGATAAGGCTCATTGTGACAATAAACCTTGTTGTCGGACGGCATCTGGATTTGCTGTATCGGAGTGTGAAAAAAAGCGATACATAATACATCAGAAAAGCAAAGATGAGCATCAGTATTTTCGGCATGAGCGATATTTCTGAGTCGTGCATGAATTCAAGCGAGGTTGTAATAATACTCAGTGCAAAAATCAGAAATATGTGCAGCAGCATATACACAAGCCCTGAATTTTTCATTTCACGGTCGATAAGATGGTCATAAACTGTGCCGTAGCTCAGGAACAGACCTACAACAATGAGAAAGCTCATCAGCGAGAAATATACAGAGCTTGGGTTGATCCCGCCCTCAAAATAAACGGCAAGAGCGATTATCATTTCGCCGAAGGTGAAAACCACATAAAGCATTGCTCTTTCTGTAAGATGCGTGAAATCCACAAGGATGACTTTTGCTTTTTTTCCGTGTAACATTGTGCCCACAATGCCGAATAGTATTGCGAAGGGTGCGATCGAAAAACCGGTTGCCTGATAGACAGGATAGGTGCAGAGCACCATCAGCGCTTCGATCATAAGCACTATCCCCATACGTTTTGTCTGGCTGTAGACATCGGGACAATCCTTTTGAGAAAGCAATTCAATGAAATACTGTATGCCGATATTGACGAGGATAAGTCCCCATGCGATATGATATTCTAAAACCTGAATCCGTGAAACTCATTATTGATTGTTCTGAAAAACCCAGAGATAATGCGTTGTTTTATGCATTTACGGCGGCAGGCGTGCTGCGCACGCCTGCCGCCTGGCTGAAATGAAAACCCGGAAGGTTTAAAAAAAGATTTAATTCAATTTCACGGATTCAGGTAAAAGAAAGCCTTCCCAATGCGTTCTTGTACCCTCGCCGATAAAGTAAAGCAGAAACATATTGATAAACAGACAGATATGATCTCTGAGTCCGTTTCTGCCGTGCATATTGATGTAATAGATGGAAAAATTCCATATCTGTATAATGGTAAATGTGCACAGGATATAGGCGAGGAACACCTTTCCGTCCACAAATCCGTTTGTGGTCTGATGCAGCAGAGAATTATTCCTGCCGATCACATATACAAAGATCAGATCGTATATCAGCTCAAGATACTCGACCTTTTTTTCCTCATTTCTGGTTAACAGATTTTTCATACTTCTCCATTCACTAGGGGACTCTGTCCCTGGACCCCTGCCAGCCTTTGAAAAGGCTGGACCTAAACTTTGCGTTTTATTATTTCTGCTGCACTCGCTTATTCTGACTGCTTCCTGAGTGAAGAACAAGAGCGTGTCGGACACAATAGGATGTGCTGACTGAAAAAATCATGAATACAGTTTATTCTCGTTTTACTCAGTATAGTTTTTTGCTGCCTCGTTCAGTACGGCGGAGGCAACGGGAACAGCTGCTCCGAAGCCTGAGTTTCCGTTTTCGACAATTACCGCAAAGGCAAGGGGACAGTCCTTATCCTTAGTAAATCCTGTGACCCATGCATGAGCATCGCTGCCGCTTTCGCTGATCTCGGCTGTGCCTGTCTTTGCACAGACGTCAAGGGTAGATGAGAACGAGCCTTTTCCATAGTAATTCTGAACTGTGTAGTCCATCATGTCTGAAAGCTTGTCAGCAATGTCCTTTTGCAGTATACGCCTGCCCTCGGAGGAGGTTCTGTCGGGAAGCGATACGCCGAAGGGAGCTGACATATTCTTTATAAGCATAGGCTTTGCCGATGTTCCGCCGTTTGCTATCGCTGCTGAACGTATAGCCATATTTATCGGAGTTTCAAGAACTGTATACTGTCCTACTCCAGACCATGCAAGGTCATTGTCGTCTGCCTTTGATACGTTGTATATACTTTTGCCGGTGACAATACCGTCTATTGTCCAGGTATTGTTGAAGCCCATATCGCCTGCCTGGGTCGTCATCTGCTTTTTGCCCAGATCAACGGCAAGGTGGGCAAAATATCCGTTGCAGGAATACATCAGTGCGTCCTTCATATCAACATGACCGCTGACGTCATAGCAGTTTATGGTGCGTCCTCCGATCTCTGTGGAGCCTGTGCAGTCAAATTCCCTGTGCTCTGCATCGTCAAGGAATCTCAGCGCTGCCGCTGAGGTCACGAGCTTGAAGGTCGAGCCGGGGGGATACGCTGAGGATAATGCCCTGTTGAGATATGCGCCTTCGTATGCATCATTTGTTTCGATGTCCTCGGGCTTGTTGTAAGGGTCATAGGTGGGTGTGCTTGCAAGGCAAAGGATGTCGCCTGTTTTATAATTGAATACAACCACAGCACCCTTGTTGCTGCCCAGGGCTTCATATGCGGTACGCTGAACATCGCTGTCGATTGTCAGCTGGATATTCTGACCGCTGTTGAACTGCGAGGGCAGTCCTAGTCCGAAGACAAAGCTGTAGCCCGAAAGCTCGGAACGGTATCTTGTCTGTATGGCAGTTGAATTGTTAACGCTGTTGTCTCCTACAACAGGCAGACAGGCGCAGCGTGTGCTGTAATCATCATTGTATACACGCTTTCCGTCAATGCTCTGGGCAAGTATCACACCGTTGCGGTCGGTTATCGTTCCGCTGTTTCCGAGACCGTCGTTGTCGGAAAGGTGACCGTTTGTCGGTTCAGAAGCCCACTGAGAGGAATGTATGGAAAGATTGAATACAAAATATATTATCCCTACGAAAAACGCTGCTGTCAGCAGCAATACCGGGATCGCTCTTGTACGTGTTTTTTTCAAGCCTGTTACTCCTTTCGGTTTATTATATAGCTGTCCGTATTATACCGGAAAGCTTTTTGTCATGTGTTACTTAAGGAAGCACTGATTAAACCTGACGGTTGTCAAGGGCTTTTTGTACAAGATGACGGAAAAATGGCAAGCAAGACAGGTGCTGAGCCGTCAGGCGTGATTTATTCAGTGATTCCTTAATAAGCTGAGGTCTGCACTGCAAGGCTCAGACCGGCTGTTCCTCCTGCGGCTGCGGTGCAGGCTCGGCAGGTGCTTTGCTTGCTTTCTTCTTCTGATGACGGTGCAGATATGTACGCTCGTCAGCAGCCTTGATAAAGGCAAGAAGCCCCCAGCAGGCAGCCATACTTGTACCGCCGTAGCTTACAAACGGAAGTGTAACGCCTGTGAGCGGAAGGATATCCGTGACTCCGAAAATATTCAGCGCAGCCTGGAAAACAAGAAGTCCTCCTGCTGAGCAGGCAGCGATCGAATAGAAGGTCGAACGGCTCCTTGTTGTAACGCCCCTTGCATAGAGCATGAAGCCGCCGATCACGACAGCGGTAATAAGAGCGATGATAAGTCCGATCTCCTCGATCATCATGCAGAAAACCAGATCGTTTTCCGAAGCAAAGAGATATTGCAGCCAGCCCTTTGAAAGACCCACGCCGAAAAGACCGCCGCTTGCCGAATAGATCAGCGAATTTACCTGCTGATAGCCTGCGCCGTCAGCATATTCCCAGACATGACCCCAGGCTGCAAAGCGCTCGGCGATATAAGGCTTTACCGAGAGCATGATGATAACGCCAAGCACGGCAGCAGTAACGGCGAGAATGACGGTTTTCAGGTCTCCCGAACGCATAAAGGAAATAATAAGGAATGTAACGAAGAAAATGACCGCAGTTCCGAAATCGCTCATCAGAACAAGAAGCCCCACGCTTATCGCTGAAACTATGATAAATTCTGTAAGGCTTTTCTTTGTCTGCAAAACATCAAGAGTGGAAGCACCCACAAAAATATATGCGATCTTTGCAAATTCAGACGGCTGAACGGATATCGGACCTATGACGATCCAGTTTTTTGCGCCGTTGAGGGCTGTGCCGAGCACGAGAGTAGAGCCGAGCAGAAGAATAGCGCCGATAGCAATGAAAAGACGCCATTTCATTACTCTGTCGGGGATCTCTATAAACCAAATCATAAACGAATATATTATAAGTCCCAGAACTACAGCGGCAAGCTGTACATATGCCTGCCGTGTATCTGTATTATGAGTGGCGGCAAGCATGATGCCTGTTCCGGACAGCAGCAGGGCAAGCCCCTCAAGCTCAAAATCATGTCTTTTGAAAACTGTCTTTGAAATACCGTAGAAAATATACATCACAGCGATAAAGCCGGCAGCGGGGATCACGGCAAAGGTGTTTCCCATGTTTATAACAGCCTGACCGAGCATAAGAAGCATATAGACCGTGATAAGTGCAAGGATAATTATAGGCGGTATTTTTTTCGGTTCTCTTTTTTTTCTGATCCGTACCGGAGTCGGATCGCTTCTTCTCAGGACAAGCTTTGTATTGCCAAGAAGTATATAGTCGCCGACGCCCACCGGGTGTCGTCCGGTGGTTTCCTCACCGTTGACGAAAACCCCTGCCTTTGAGCCTGTATCGGTAATAAACCATCCGTCCTTGCGGCGCAGAAGCACTGCATGATCTCTTGAAACAGCAGGATCGTTTATCACGATATCAGAGCTTTTGCTTCGCCCGATAGAATTCTCCCAGTATAATACAGGATATGTAAGTGCATTATTGTCATCCTCAAGGACGATGAGAGCGTGTTCCTCACGTCTGCCGCCCTTCAGGGAAATAAAGCACAGAAGCATTATTATAAATGCTACAAGCGGTTCAACAAGACGAATTACAAAAGATATTATTTCACCAATACTTTCCATTTTTCGACCTCCCTTTTGTTAAATCAATAACGAAAAATAAATCACTTAGGGAAACACTGAATAAATATCATTTTGAAGCTTGAGGCAAGTCAGAAGTGTCTATACGTGGGGCTGTCTCGCCTGCCGGCTCGGTCGGTGCTGCTGCCCTTGGCAGCGGTGTCCACCGGACACCCGCATCCCCAAAACACTGATTAATGAATTAATCAGCGTTTCCTTAGTATTCCTTTTTTGCTTTACACTAATAATATAACATTTTACAGAGCAAATTTCCATATCAATACTGAAAAAACCGGAAACATTACAGTTACGAAAGCAGTATAAATGTAAAAAAACTGTTTTTTGTGTTTCGCAAGCTTATTTTTTATGCAAAAAAATGTGTGAGAAAATTGAAAACAATGTGATAACTAAAAAAGTGTTTACAAATTTATAAAAACGGTTATAATATATATTGAGGGAATATGTAGAATAAGCCCTGAATTTGTCGGAGGGACATGACCCTGTACCGGTATCCGGCAGAGACTATATAATGAAAGGGTAGGATAGAAAATGAAAAAACCCGTGTTTATTATAGCAGAAACCTTTCTTTCGCTTGTGCTTGCTGCATCACTCGCCGCAGTTGCTGCACTTGCAATAGATATAAAAACTGACGGCAGTCTGATACCGCCTGAGCTGTACGGAGGAAAATCCGAAAGCAGTGCGCCGGAGAAGGAAGCTTCACAGGAAAGCAGCAAGCAGGAGAAAAAAGCTGAAAGCTCTGAAAAGAAAGAAAGCTCCGAAAAGACTGAAGGCTCTGATAAAGCTGATACCAGTCAGCAGACATCAAAAACAGAATCGTCCGCCGAGAGCAGGGACAAATCCACAGAGGGTCTGATACTGAATGCACCTGAGGGACTCAGCAAGCAGCCCGATGATCTGTCAAAGTTTATCGGCGACTACGGTTACAGCTTTGAGAATCTGAGCTTCGATCATCTTATTGTTGTAGATCCCGATGAAAACAGCGCAGCAAAGGTTTATTGCTACCAGAAAAACGAAAATGACCTCTGGTGGAATATTGCCGGAGAAAATAATCCGCTCACGGATAAGGGCTTTGTCGGCGAAAAGGGACCCGATTATGATATCAAGCCCGGCTCAAAGAAATCACCCCTTGGCTTCTATTCACTGGGGGAGGGCTTCTATATCGGAGAAAAGCCGGACACAACATACCCGATGTTTGAAATAACAGACGATACATATTGGGTGACCGATAACGGCTCAGCTTTTTATAATACCAAAGTTGAGGGAACAGATAAAAAGGACTGGTCAAGTGCCGAGCATATGATATCCTTAAAGGACAAATATAAATACGGCATTGTCGTTGAATACAATACATACAATATCGACAACAGTCTTGCAGGCTCGATCTTCTTACAGTGCGGCACAACTACAACACAGGGAAGTATCGCTGTGCCTGAAAAAACAATGAAAACGATTCTTGAATGGCTCGATGAGGACAGCAAAGCCTACATCTATATCATTCCGTAAAGGAAACGCTGCGCTACACTTAATTAATAATTATCGTATACTGATGCTTTAACGTTTTACCGGAATAAAACTGCGGTACAAAAATTTCAGAATCAACGTAACAAAGCCGTCCACCCTCACACAAAACTGCCGCTACAAAAGTAAGCGAGCACGCCGAAGGCAGCGCAGCGTAGGAAAGCGAGTGCAGTAAGCGAGCACGCACACCGCAGGCGGTGGGCAGCGCAGCGTGGACGGGGTGGGGTTAAGGAGAGGAGATTTCAAAAGAGGAGAACCTTAAGGGGAGGGGCGAAGCCCTTCACCTTATGGGTCTCCTCTTTTGTTGCGTCCGCATTCTGCGGACGCCTGCGGATAAAGCTGATGTCCGGAAAAACTCCGGAACAGAAATCATGATTCAGCCGGATATCTTATACTATTCTTTGATAGAAAGTAGACTACTTTATATCAAAAAAAATCAATCTTTGCTTCAAAGTTTATCGATGCGTCTGAAAAAAATAAAAATGCGAGGTCTATTATTTAATGAAGATTAGTATTATTCTCTACTGCTTTCAGACATTTCGCCGAAGCCTGAGTCAGCATATCTCATAGCATCTCCGCTGTTTTCGCTGACAGATTTTTCTTTGCTTTCAGGAATGAAAGGCAGGATGCCGGCTTCCTTTATCTGCTCGAATTTTTTTCTTGCCTCATTGAAGAACACTTCTCCGCTTATCTCAGTAAGTGATCTGAGCATATTGAAAAGCTTGATACGGCGCTCGGCAGAAATTTCCTTTGCTGCATTCATCATAGCATTGTATGACATAAGCTTGTTTTTGTTGATGTCGTTGAGTGTCAGCGCACCGGAGGCTTCGATAGAATCAAATACCGACGTGACAAAAAGCTTTCTATCGGAATCATCAAGCTCTCCGATCCATTTGCTGAGAGCCTCATTCATCAGCGTGCTTTCAGCAGACAGACCGTCTGCCTTTTCAAAACAGCAGCCCGTCACACACCATGAAAACGGGTTGTGCTGATAGATACCCTTTGCACTGCTTTTTATAATCGTTTTTTCTTCCGCACCGGATAAAAGCAGCCCCACAAGTGATGATTCGGGAATGATCTTTCTTATTTTTGGCAGAGCAGCCTTGTACTGTTCTGAATTGATAACATTGTCGTTAAAGCCCGGTCCGTCATTGCAGTAAATCTCTGTTATGCGTTTATCTCTGATCTTTTCATTACAGAAGGCAGCGCCGTAGACTGCGAAATTTCCGCCCTTTGAATGACCGCCGACCCTGAGAGAGCAGTCTGTAAGGGAAGCTGCCTCGTTGACATAATCAGCAGCAGCAAGCTGTCCGGGAGTCTGGCTGAGAAAGCTGAAATTGCAGTCCTCACGCCATCCGACTATCGTAGCATCAGTCCCTCTGAAAGATATATAGCAGCTTCCGTCACCGATAATAAAGGACACAGCACAGAACTGCAGCTGCTCATCAATATCTGTCTTTTCCCTGAGCAGCATGAGCCGGACATTCCTGAACCTGTCGGAAGCAGCTGCACGTTCAAGCAATGGCTCAGGATCGTTCATAGGAATGACGAGCTTGTCCTTAGATTCCCTGTATTTTTTAAAAAGCTCGCTGAGAGTAATACTGCTGCTGTCCTCAGACGGCACAAGACCCTTCATATTTACATATGCAAGCTCTGAAAGTATAAGATTGTCTACCTCATTGAAAGGACGTTCGCTGAAAAGTATATCTCCACGCCAGTCAAGATAATCAAGAATATTGCTCATAATGGTCTACTCCTTGCGTTTATTATACTGAACCCGGATCCTCGTCCGTTATTCCTTATTATAAGACATTTCCTCTCCCTTTTCAATCACCGCCAGCGTGACGCCGGCGTGCCGCTCTGCTTTTATTCCCGCGGCTCTGATTTCATCTGACCTATACTTTTATGTCAGTTGTTTACAGCTCCCCCAAAACTCCCAGAAATATTTTACACCATCCAGCGTGACGCTGGACCCTTGATTCACGTCTTAGTCAGTCTGAAAAAGTTTTACCCGGGTACTGCCAGACTTTTTGAGCCTGAACTGCTAAAACCATTTCTGCTTTAAAAGTCCCAAAAATATTTTACACCATCGTGCCTGCGCACCGGTGTGACGCTGTTATGAAAGTGAGCGGACTGAAATGAAAACAACTCAAAAATATGTGATAGCTGTAACGAAAAATATATGAGAAATGTATTATACTGAGTCCCGGTTTTCATATTTGCACGACAGAATTAAAGATGTGCATTTATGAATAAAAAAAGAAATACCCGGGAGATATTGAAAATGAAAAGTGAAAAGGCAGGAAGTAAAAAACATGAGCATTTCTATGCGGAGCTTGTGCAGCGGTATGACGGAAGTATTGAACTTATCCGTGCAGATGAAACCTTTATTATGCTGAACTCCGTCTGTAAAAGCAACAGTCTGCTTTTTGACGAAAAGGAATATGATAATTACAGCTATTATCTTCAAAGCTATAAGGGACATACATATGAGCTAAGAAATATCAAGGCTTTTCCAGGTTTTGAAAATCTTCTTTGGGAAGAAAATATAACTATAGATTTTCCCAGGCTGATAGCAGAAGGCAGACTTATGACAAATCTGTCTGAAAGTGATTCCGTACCGGACTGCGGAGCCGGGCTTTTTACAGTTGTACAGGAAAACGGCTTATATAAATTAAGAGATTTCAGCAAGGGTATTTTCAAACAGTATCCGGCTCTCGTAAGTTCTGAAAATATCGAAGAAAAAGTGATTTCGGACGATGTGGTCAGGGACAGACTGGACGACTGCATCAGAAGCGGCAGCTTCCGTTCCGGCATCGGACTTATAGGTATAGGATATTATACAGAGCTGTATCCGTTTGAGAGCGTGGACGGGAAAAAGGGAGCAACTGTACTTCTGAAAAAGGAAAATGCTTTTATTGGTATGAACAGTAACACAATGTTGGGTCTGCCGGTATATATGAAGGATAATCATATAATAGCCTGCGGAAAAATAAGTGTAACAGAGGCAGGAATAATGTTCTCCGACATCAATACGCTGATGCTGAAATTTCTGAGCGAAAACAGGCTCAGCAAAAGCTTTATTGTCCAGACAGATATATTCAGAGTCTGTATTGAGCATGGTATATCCTCTGTTGGATTAGTGTGTTATAATAACGGCTCGGAAAAATACAATTATATACTGGGAGCTTGTCCTGCTGAGACAATGTCAGCTGTCAGGTATATTTCTGTTTTCGCAATATCAGCCGGACTTGAAGAAATGTCAGTCGGTCTGCTGAGCAAGCTGACTCCGAGGGAAGGAAATATTCTTCGTCTGAGTGCAGAGGGAAATACTCTTAAGGAAATATCCGTTATGCTGAATATTTCTGAAAGCACTGTCAAAACAATTCTTCATTCAAGCTACAAAAAGATAAATGTGAAAAATAAAACAGAGGCAATACTAAGAATGTACGGTCTGCTGTGAGAAATATTAACCGGTACAAAAGTTAAGGAATTACTGAATAAATCCAGTGATTCCTTAATCATAGTAAAAATCAGAAAAGCCTGAACCGCAGCAACAAGAAACGAGGTTCTGAATACAGAACGAAACGTAGTGGAGCGATTGCGCATTGCGGCACGCCAGCGCTTCACGGAAATCAATTTTTAAAATCTTCTCATATATTTTTATCTTTTTTGATACCGAAGGGGCGCAGGGGCGACCGGAAAGCCCCTGCATTTCGCTTTAAATGCAAGTAAAATGTAAGTAAAAAGGTTAAATGATATTTCTATATAAGAAAATTGATTTCCGTGCCATCGCTTCTGTTAGTGTAACCTGAATCCGTGAAATTGAATTAAATCTTTTTTTAAACCTTCCGGGTTTTCATTTCAGCCAGGCGGCAGGCGTGCGCAGCACGCCTGCCGCCGT
>CACWVH010000132.1:0-2753 GCA_902764235.1 uncultured Ruminococcus sp. | reverse complement strand
ACCTTATGGGTGAACAGCTTAAAAACCTGAAATGCATAAAACAACGCATTATCTCTGGGTTTTTCAGAACAATCAATAATGAGTTTCACGGATTCAGGTGTAAAATAATTCCGGGACTTTTAAACCATAAATAATGTCAGCAGTTCAGGCTCAAAAAGTCTGGCAGTGCACGAGAAAAACTTTTTCAGGTTAACTAAGCCGTGAATTGCGACAGCGGAGGCACTCCGCCGATTCTTTCAGTCTTGAATAAAATGCGGATATATGATAAAATAATATATTATCTATGAGCGGTTTGCTGTGAGGTTATTTCGTCCATGCAGCCGCAGAAGGCTATTAAAGAAAAAAAGGGGGAATTGTTGTGCATAAGCATAACGGAGAAAAATTCTATATCACGACGCCTATCTATTACCCGTCCGGTAATCCTCATATCGGTCACTGCTATACAACAACTGCGTGTGACTCGATCGCAAGATACAGACGTATGCAGGGATATGACGTAATGTTCCTCACGGGCACGGATGAACACGGTCAGAAGATCGAACAGAAGGCTGCTGAAAAGGGTGTTACCCCTAAGCAGTATGTTGACGAGATCGTTGAGATTTTCAAAAATCTCTGGAGCTATATGAACATAAGCTACGACAGATATATCCGTACAACCGACGATTATCATGTTGAGGCTGTACAGAAGATTTTCAAGGAGCTGTATGACAGAGGTTATATCTATAAGGGCGAATACAAGGGAAAATACTGTACTCCCTGCGAAAGCTTCTGGACTGACAGTCAGCTTGTTGACGGAAAATGTCCCGAGTGCGGCAGAGAAGTAAAGGAGGCTAAGGAGGAGGCATATTTCTTCAGAATGTCCCCCTTTGCGGAGAGGATCGAAAAGCTTCTCACCGAAACAGATTACCTTCAGCCGAAAACAAGGGCAACTGAGCTTGTCAATAATTTCATAAAGCCCGGTCTTGAGGATCTCTGCGTTTCAAGGACAAGCTTTAAATGGGGCATACCGGTTACCTTTGACGAAAAGCATGTTGTCTATGTCTGGATCGACGCTCTTTCAAACTATATCACGGCACTGGGCTATGACAATGAAAAATATAATGATTATGACAAATTCTGGCCGGCAGATGTCCACATGGTCGCAAAGGATATCATGCGTTTCCATGCTATCATATGGCCTGCAATGCTGATGGCTCTGGAGCTTCCGCTGCCTGAGCATCTTGCAGTACACGGCTGGATCACCTTCAACGGTCAGAAAATGAGCAAATCACTGGGCAATGTTGTTGATCCGTTTATCCTCGGTCAGCGTTACGGCGCAGATTCTATCCGCTATCATATTATGAGAGAAATGGCTCTCGGTGCAGACAGCTCATTCTCAAATGAGATAATGATAAACCGCATAAACAGCGACCTTGCGAACGGTCTCGGAAACCTTGTTTCAAGAACAGTTGCAATGGTTGAAAAATATTTCGGCGGAACACTTCCGGAGGAAAAAAAAGCAGGCGAATTTGACGACGAGCTTATCGCAGCTGCAACAGCACTTTCCGATGCAGTTGATGAATATATAGACAAGACACAGCTCAACAATGCGCTTGCTGAGATATTCAAGGTAGTATCCCGTGCAAACAAATATATCGACGAAACTGCACCGTGGATACTGGCAAAGGATGAAAGCAAAAAGTCCAGGCTTGCAGCAGTTCTTTATAATCTGCTTGATACCATACGTATCGTATCAACGCTTCTCAGTGCATTCATGCCGACAACAATGCCGAAAATATGGGAGCAGATCGGTGCTTCTGAGGCTGATGTAAGCTATGACAATTCTGCTGTATTCGGTGTACTTGCGCAAAATGTCACTGTTAAGAAGGGTGAGATCATCTTCCCGAGGATAGATGTTGACAAGGAAATCGAGGAGCTGAACAAGATCATCGGCAGCCAGAAGCAGGAAGAAGAAAAGACAGAAGAGAAAAAAGCAAAGCCTGAGGGTCTTGCAATGATCGGCATAGATGATTTTATGAAGGTAGAGCTTACCGTTGCAAAGGTGATAAACTGCGAGCCGATAAAAAGAGCCAAAAAGCTTCTGAAGCTGACTCTCGATGATGGCTCAGGCAAGGAAAGAACAGTTGCAAGCGGAATTGCGAAATTCTACAAGCCTGAGGAGCTTATCGGAAAGAGCGTTATCGTTGTATCAAACCTCAAGCCTGCTGTACTTTGCGGAGTTGAGAGCAACGGCATGATCCTTGCAGCTGACGACGGTGATGATATCAAGGTTATTTTTGTTGATGGTATTACCCCCGGCAGCAGAGTCAGGTAAATTGAGTGTGGAATTACTATTCTGCAATTATTATGGACTGACAGCTTTTTATTCAGCTTGAAGATCATCTGAAAATATTTCAGAACACAGCTCCGTCTGGTTTATCCTTTGTTGATAGGCTGTGACGGAGTTTTTTCTGGCGGTTTATTATTTATTTTGTTTGAGCGTACGCAGTGAATGTTTTCGCTGTATATGAATAATTACGTGCCGCCGGTTTATTCGCAGGCGTCCGCAGGATGCGGACGCAGCCAAAGAGAAGAACCATAAGAGAAGGGGCGCTGCCCCTCCTCTTAAGGTTCCTCTCTTTGGAAATCTCACCTCCTTAACTCCACCCCGTCCCCGCTGCGCTGCCCACCGCCTGCGGTGTGCGTGCTCGCTTACTGCACTCGCTTTCCTACGCTGCGCTGCCTTCGGCGTGCTCGCTTACTTTTGTAGCGGC
>CACWVH010000131.1 GCA_902764235.1 uncultured Ruminococcus sp. | reverse complement strand
AGGCATAAGCACATCTTTGAACAACCGAAACGCCGTGTACCGAACGGTACGCACGGTGTTGTGAGAGGACGGGGGTTAGCCACCCCCTCCTACTCGATTGTGAAATAATATACAGTAATTTTTGTAAAAAACAGTTTAAATAGTTGATTTTTTATGCTATAATAAAAAGGATAATTATATTTTTGGTGATCGATATGAATGTTGCTATTTTTACAGAGGTGCTGTCTCCGCATATAAGCGGGATATCGACCTATGCTCAGGTCCTGAAAAAAGGTCTTGAGGGCAGAGGTCATAAGGTCCTTATAGTCACCTCATCTGTACATACAGAACAGGCATCCGTGCGCCGGGGCGTGATAAGATGTCCTGCAAGAAAATGTCATAATAAATACGGATATGAATGCAAAAATATCAATGACGTCCATGTAGTAAAATTCCTTGAGCGCTTCAGACCGGATGTTATCCATATACTGACTGATACAAAAATAGGATATATGGGGCTGTCAATTGCTGACAGACTGCGCTGTCCGGTTATTTTTTCGGTTCTGGATAATTATGCTGACCGCTTTGCAAACAGACATCCGATCATCTGGAGAATGAAAACATATTTTGAAAAACGTCATTTCTGTGATATGATCGACAATGCCCAGGCTATAACCTCCACAAACAAAAGAGCTGCGGTTTTTCTTCGCTCTGCCGGAAGAAAAAGAAAAGTTCTGCTGACGCCTGTGGCAACAGACAAAAAACGCTTTAATTATAATAATTCAAATTATTCTGCCGTTATCAAGATGAGAAAGAAGCTTGGTATACCGAAAAATGCTACCGTAGCTGTATTTGCAGGTGATCTGAGTCTTGCAAAGCGCCTCGATCATATTATCAACAGCTTCAAGCGCAGACTGAAATTTGAGGATAATATACATTTCCTGATAGTCGGTGACGGAACTGAAACAGCATATCTGAAAAAGCTGTGCGTCAGATATCATCTGCTTGACAGGATTCATTTTGCTGGGACTCTTGCAAACAGTATCATGCCTGAGGTCTTTTCAGCCTGTGATATATATATCAGTGCTGCTGAGGACGGACTGATGTCAATGTCATTTGCAGAAGCAATGGCGTGCGGACTTCCTGTTATGGTCAAGGAGGACAAGGAAAAGTATGTTTACAGTATGATACGTGACGGAGTAAACGGCTTTGCTTATAAATCCGAAAAGGAGTTTATAAAATACCTAAGGCAGCTTTCATATTTTGACAGAGAAAAACGTGAAAAAATGAAGTATATAGTAAGACACAGTCTGAAGGGACTTAACTGTATATATATGGCGAAATGCATGGAAAAGGTATACGCCAATGCTCAAAAGGCTTTCAATGTCCATGTTACGATCGAAAAAGGAAACTGACAAAATACGGAGAAGCTTTATCGGCGGATCTGAATTAATGCTCAGCAGAAAGCACAGTGTGCATAATACGGATTCGGTGTTATCTGGGCAAAAAATACAAAATAGACTTTCATGTTGACTCGAAATATGGTATAATTTATTGCAGTATTATATAAGGCAGCAATTTCAGGCTGCTCAGGCTGCAAATGAATAATAAATATATTGTTACTTAACGACAGGTTCTGAAGCTACAGGCTTCAGAATAAATAACAAAAGGCAGGTGCTTATTTTGGAACAGAAGTTTTCGGTCAAGCTTTCAAAGGTAATAAAGGAAATAGGACTCGATGTATCATATATGCCCAATGATCCGGAAAGCATAGAGATTTTTTCAAAGGATCTGACCCGTCCGGGGCTTGAGCTAACCGGGTTTCTTGACTTTTTTGACAATGCCAGGATCATTCTTTTCGGAAATACAGAGAACAGCTATCTTAACAGGTTCAGCTCTGAACAGAGATTTCATGTTATAGACAGGTTGTTTTCTCTTCAGCCTCCGGCAATAATCGTTACGAGAGGTATCATCCCCTACGGCGAGCTGATGTCCGCAGCAGAAAAATATAAGATCCCGGTGCTGAGGACCTCAGAGCCTACATCGGCAGTTTCGGCAGCTCTTGTTAATTTTCTTAATATAGAGCTTGCACCGAGAGTTACAAGACACGGTGTTCTTGTTGAAGTATACGGTGAAGGTCTTCTTCTTGTAGGTGACAGCGGAGTAGGTAAAAGTGAAACAGCTATCGAGCTGATAAAGAGAGGTCATCGTCTTATTGCTGATGATGCGGTTGAGATAAGAAAGGTATCGAATAATAACCTGATAGGCTCTGCGCCCGAAAATATCAGACACTTTATTGAGCTGAGAGGCATAGGTATTATTAATGCCAGAAGGATCTTTGGTATGGGTTCTGTAAAGCTTACGGAAAAGATTGATATGGTAATTAATCTTGAGCTCTGGGATAATAAGAAGGTTTATGACAGAATGGGCATGACCAGCGAAATGACAGAGATATTGGGCAATCAGGTGCCGATCGTAACTATACCTGTAAAGCCCGGACGAAATCTTGCGGTTATTATCGAGGTAGCAGCTATGAATAACCGTCAGAGAAAGATGGGTTATAATGCTGCAAGGGAGCTGTTTGCTGCCCTCGGACTGGAGTATCCCGAGGAAGAAGCAAATGAAGTGAAAATGGTCGATTTCTGATAAAGACCGGAAAATATTTTATAGATAAGTTTTAATAATACTTTATACCGAAACACTTATCAAATAGCTTTTGCTGTTTTTAATGATAAAAGGATCCGATAACGCAGAAATTATCAATTAATTACTCTTTGACTGCATGAATAAAGGACCTTTTGATTTTTGCGATCAGCTGCTTCGGTTTCCTTGAAAGGAGAATTATATGATATCCAGTGAACTTAAAGAATTGATAATTAATGAGGACTGCAATGCTTTTTTTGACGAGCCGATGAGTCTTCATACAAGCTTCCGCATAGGCGGAAAAACAGAATGCTTCTGCGAGGTAAATACAGAACAGGCTCTGAAAAATATTATTACAGCCTGCCGTGAAAGCAGTACGCCGTACTTTATCATAGGACTCGGCTCAAATCTTCTTGTAAATGATGATGGTATAGAAGGTCTTGTCATAAAGCTCGGGGGAGAGTTTGAGGAAATAGCTAAATGCGGTGAGGATACTATCCGCTGCGGTGCAGGTGTGAGCCTTGCAAAGGTATGCCTTTTCGCAAAGAACAAGGGTCTCGGCGGAGCAGAATTTGCATGGGGAATTCCGGGCTCTGTGGGCGGAGCTGTGTTTATGAATGCAGGCGCTTACGGCGGTGAGATCAAGGATATTGTGGTTTCATCAAGATATCTTGATGAGGACGGAAAAATCAAGGAGCTGAAGGGAATCGAACAGGATTTTTCATATCGCCACAGTGCATACAGCAATAAAAAAGCAGTTATCCTTGATGTAACGATCAGGCTTACACCGAAAAACAAGAATGAGATATTCTATCTCATGCAGGATACTATGGAGAAGCGCAAGAAAAAGCAGCCGCTGAACCGTCCCAGCGCAGGCAGTGTATTCAAGCGTCCTGACGGCTATTATGCAGCTGCGCTTATCGAGGAATGCGGACTCAAGGGCGAGTCTGTGGGTGATGCGCAGGTCAGCACAAAGCACAGCGGTTTCATTGTAAATAACGGGAAGGCAACTGCTGAGGACGTCAGGACTCTTATAGAAAAGGTTCAGGACGTGGTAAAGGAAAAAACCGGCGTTGAGCTTGAATGTGAGATCAGATTTGTCTGAGCTTATTGTGATAAGTCAGTTTATAGATCTCCGGCATAACAGAAAAAGTGCCGGAGCTGCAAAATAGGGTGAGGTCAATGGAATTTATAATCATAACAGGACTTTCAGGTGCAGGAAAGTCAGTCGCAATGAAAAATATGGAGGATATAGGCTACTATTGTGTGGATAATATACCTCCTATGCTTGTATCTACCTTTTATGAGCTTTGCGAAAAATCGACTGACGAGCATATGAAAAAAATCGCTGTTGTGACGGATATCAGGGCAGGAGATGTTTTTGACGATCTTTTTGCTTCACTTGATAAGCTAAGGGCTGCAAATAAAAAATATAAGATACTGTTTCTTGATGCAAGAGATGATGTCCTTCTCAGACGCTTCAAGGAAACAAGAAGAAAGCATCCTCTGAGTGAAAACTCAGCGTCAACAGAAAACGCTGTAATGCTTGAGCGTGAGCTTCTTATGCCTGTAAAGGCAAGGGCGGATTATGTAATAGATACATCACTTTTGTCTACGACCCAGCTGAAGGAAAGGATCACTGCACTGTTTCTCGGAAATGTCACACTGGGGCTTACTGTCACATGTATATCCTTCGGTTTCAAATACGGACTGCCGGCGGAGGCGGACCTTGTCTTTGATGTGAGATGTCTGCCCAATCCGTTTTATATTCCCGATCTGAAGCCTCATACGGGACTTGATTCCTGTGTTTTTGATTATGTCATGCAGTTTGAACAGTCAAAGGGATATGCCGAAAGAATGCTCGGGCTTGTGGATTTTTCTTTGCCGCTCTATCGCTCGGAGGGCAAGAGTCAGCTTGTAATCGCTGTGGGCTGTACAGGCGGAAAGCACCGCTCTGTAACGCTGACAAGAGTGCTCTATCAGCATCTTCTTGACGGCGGTCAGCGCACGATCGTTCATCACAGGGATATCCATAAGCATTGATTCAATCAGAGAAGGCTGTGAAGCCTCAGAGGTCATAATATGTCATTTTCAAAGGATACAAAAAAAGAATTATGTACAGCTGATGTTAATTCAGATGAGGAAATGCGGTCAATGGTGTATGGCATGGTGCTGTTCACAAAGGTTTTTACCCCCTCCGCTATAAGCTTTTCAACTGAATGTCACTGTGCAGCGTCCTATTATTCGGAAAGTATTTCTTCGTTCGCTTCTGTAATAACAGATATATCGGTAACTCTTACAAAAAAGGGCAGCGAAGGAAAGATATATAATTTCAGGATCCCTGACCGGAACGATTGCAGCAGAATATTTGAGCTTTTCGGACATTCTCCTGATGCGCCTAATCTTCGTGTAAACCGATCGAATATAGATGAGGAAAACAGTCTGCCGCTTTTTATCAGGGGAGCATTTCTTGTCTGCGGCAATGTGACTGATCCCGAAAAGGATTATCACCTTGAATTTGCAGTTCCTCATATGAAGCTTGCGGGCGATCTGAGCAGAGTTCTGAGCGAAACAGGAATTATCACAGCAGAGCCCAAGGTGGTACGGCGCAAGGGCAGCTATGTCGTTTATATAAAGGGCAGTGATAATATTGCCGATCTGCTGACATATATGGGTGCGCCGATGTCGTCTCTTGAGCTTGTACAGCGCAAGATATTTAAGTCGGTCAGGAATAAGGTCAACAGACAGATTAATTCCGAGACCGCCAACAGTAATAAAACAGCAGCAGCCGCTGCAAAGCAGATAATTGCTATTGAAAAAATAAAGAATACAAAAGGTCTTGAATATCTGAGCGAGGAGCTGCGTGAGCTTGCACTTCTCAGACTTGAGTATCCCGAATATAACCTTCGTGAGCTTGGAGAAGCGCTCAGCTCACCGATAAGCCGTTCGGGAGTAAATCATCGACTCATGCGAATAATCGAGATATCTCAGGAGCTTTAAAAAATAAAGCGGTATCCGTAAATTAACGGATACCGCTGTTTTTAGTTTGCCCGAAATGGGCAGTAACTTGGCGGTGAAAGTCCGCTACACGCTTGGCAGTAGGAAGTGTTAGCAGAGGGCAAGGGTGTCCATCGTGA
>CACWVH010000130.1 GCA_902764235.1 uncultured Ruminococcus sp. | reverse complement strand
CTTTCAAAACAAACCAACAGGAGTTTTCAGATAGTAATAACAGATAATTGTTCTGACTATGATGTGAATAAATTGATACAACAGTGTGATGAGGATCTCAGATCACGCACAAAGCTTATCCGCAGACCATATAATATCGGATCAAGCGCGAATATTACTATGATACTGTTGGAATGTGAATCAAAATGGGCGTGGCTTCTGGGAGATGATGACTATCCGCTGCCGGAGGCTGTTGAAACAATTTATCAGAATATGAATGATAATATCGGTGCAATGCACTTTTCGGTACTTGATATGCAGCGCTATCTTTCACCGGACTGCAGGGTGAAAACACTTGATGAATTCATTGATCTGTATCATAGCTGGCTTCATGACAAGCACCCTATTGTTAATCTTCAGGGTGATCTGATTTTTATGTCCAATAAGGTTTATAATATGGATATCGTCAGACCCTATGTCGGAATGTCAATAGAATACAGTTATTCTAAAATTGGTCAGCTTATTCCGATTTTCCGTATGCTTGAGGAACAGACAGGTGAGTTTCTGATTTCAGATGTTGAAATCGTAAAATCCCTGATTGCTGCAAACGATCACTGGAATATTCAGAAAATACTGTACGGAATGACAAGCTTTACCTATGTGCCGTTTCCCTCACTGAGCAAACGGCAGAGGATCCGTCTTAACGATGTAGTAATGTTCAAATACACCTATGTTATGAAGAATTATATCCTTGACGGTCAGAAAAACTGGCAGTATACTGATACCTTATATCATACCATTTATAAAAGGATATTATCTCCCTTTTCACGTCTGGTGTTCCGGTCAGTTGCTGTCTGTATGCAGATCGGTCCGCTTAAAAATCTGATGAGAAAGCTTCTTATAAAAATAGAAGAGAGAAGGAAAGCAAAACATGAGTAAGGAAAACAACTCTCAGTATAAACGACTGTTCAAGGATACAGCATTGTTCGCAATCAGTGACTTTGCTTCCAAAATCATAACCTTTCTGCTGCTTCCTCTTTATACCAATATTTTGCTCGCAGAAGAATACGGTCAGATTGATCTGCTTAATAATATGGTCAATCTGATATATCCTCTTCTGACTGTCGCACTAGTGGAGGCGGCTATTCGTTTTGTACTCGACAAAAACGAAAAGCCTAATGAGGTATTGTCTGCGGCAATGCTGTTTATAACCATGGGTACTGTTTTGCTGATATTGCTGACACCACTTTCAGGATTTTTCGGAGATACCTTTTCAACATATTGGGTTGCATTTATACTTCTATATAATGGTTACAGTCTCAGAATGTTGTTTTCATACTACTGCCGGGGACGTAAAAAGAATATTGTTTTTGCAATTCAGGGCATCCTTCAGACGCTGGTCGTCGTACTGCTGAATATTATTTTTCTTGTGGTGTTCAAATGGGGAGTCGTCGGATATCTGATTGCGACCATTGCATCATACTATATTGCAACCTTGTTTATAATTATTGCCGGTAAATTTTTTCCTGATCTTTTCCATTTCAGACTTAATAAGAAATTGTTGAAGGATATGCTGAAATTCAGTTTGCCTATGATCCCCACACTGATCTCATGGTGGTTTATTAACTCGATGGATAAGTACTATATCATCGGCATGGTCAGTATGGCAGCAAGCGGTCTTTATGCGGTGGCACACAAGATACCTACCATTCTTCAGACTGTCACTCAGATTTTTAACAAGGCATGGCAGATCTCTTCTGTGGATATTTATGAAAGTGAAGACGCAGACGAAAAATATACAAGCATATATACATATTTCTGCTTTATATGTATGGCAGGCTGTCTGGTACTTAACTCGTTCTCAGAGCTTATTGCAACAATATTGTTTGCAAAGGAATATTTTGAGAGCTGGTTGTTTGTTCCAACGCTTGTTGTATCTGCTGTCTTTTCAAGTATGGCAGGTTTTCTGACGCAGATATATACCAGTGCCAAGAAAACTATGATTCTTTTTGGTTCAACTGTTGTAGGTGTTGTTGTTAATGCAGTGCTGAATTATGTTTTTATTTATTATTTCGGTACAATTGGTGCGGCGTATGCTACACTGATCTCATTTATAGTTGTCTGGTTGGTCAGAAATATGGGACTGCGGAAAATCGTTAAGCTGAAAATGGACTATTTCAAGCTATTTTTCTCATCTGTTATACTAATTTTACAGGCAGTAATGATAAATTATTTACCCCGGTATCATATAATCAGTTCCGCTGTCTGCGTTTTGCTGTTTACTGTCCTTAATTTCAGTACCATGAAGGCAGTATATGCGTTCACTGTCAAAGCAATAAAATCAAAAAGAAATGCCGGAGGGAAAAAACATGCAAAGTAGGGCAAAGAGTAAGGATATACCCGTTGTTGTTGTTATGTCAACATATAACGGAGAAAAATATCTTGAACAACAGCTGGAAAGTCTGGCAAACCAAACTATTAAACCTGCCTGTGTTTTTGTCAGGGATGACGGATCGTCTGATAATACAACGAAGCTTCTCGATAAATGGAGCCAATCGACAGATAAGTGGCTTATATGGTATAAGGGGGAAAACTGCGGTCCCGGACGAAGCTTTATGGAAGCGCTTGAAAAGGCACCTTCTGCGGATTATTATGCATTTTGCGATCAGGATGATGTATGGGACAGCGACAAGCTGGAATGTGCGGTGAAAATGCTTGAAGAAGCAGACCGCCCCTGCAAGGTTTATGTATCAAATGTAGCACTTGCCGGTAATGATATGAAGATTTATGGTCAGACACATTTTCGTGCCAATGAAACTGTTCAGTCAGCCCTGATGTATAATCAGGCAATAGGCTGTACAATGGTTATCAGTGATGCACTGCGCAGAAAGATCTCTGAATATACTCCGGAATATATGGTAATGCATGACTGCTGGATCTACAGAGTTTGTGCAGCTCTTGGCGGTGCAATGGTATTTGATAACTATTACCATATGAAATACCGTCAGCATGAACAGAATTATTCGGGAGGAAGTAAAAATAAGATAGAGGTCTGGAAAAAACGTTTTCAAAGTCTTTTCGGCAGAAAAAAACATATGCGAAAAAAAACTGCATCAGAACTGCTGAAGGGATATGGATCAGATATGCCGCAGGAAAACCGCATGATAGTCAGGGAGTTTGCTGAATATGACAGAAGCTTCAAAAATAAAAGACAGCTTATAAAGGATAAGGAAATTTACAGTGAAAGCCGTTTTGGAAATACTGGAATCAAGGTATCTATTTATTTAGGTATTCTTTAATGTGTCCTGCGAAATAAAACAGAAGCATTACAGAAAAGAGAGGATTATGACAAATATAAAAGAGAACAGAAAAATCAGAATAGAATGGGCAGATATTTCAAAAGGGATAGGAATATTACTTGTGATTATCGGACATTGTGTATATATCGGAGGCGGTATACACAACTGGATTTTTTCTTTCCATATGCCATTGTTTTTTATTTTGTCGGGAATGTTTTTAAGAGAGGAACCTGTATTGAGGTTTGTCAGAAAAAAAACCGTACATTGTTGATACCTTATGTTGTTTTTTGCATTATAGGTCTGATAATTACAGCAGTTATACCACAGTGGAGAAATATGCTGAATTTAAAAAATATTATAGCTGATATTTATCTTGCCAGTCCGGATTATATCAATGTTTCGAGTGTGTGGTTTCTTGTGACGCTGTTTTTGTCCTCACTGATGTTTCAGCTTTGTCTTAAACTGAAAAAACTGGCATTCGTCGGAATAATTTTATTGGGCAGCTGTGGCTTTTATATCGGTTTGAACGGGCAGCTGACAGGCTCACTTCCTGCCGGAAAGCTTCCTCTGAGGATAGATGTCGCTATGACCGCCCTGTTATTTCTTTCAATCGGCTATTACGGAAAGAACCTGATGATAAGATTCACGAAGCTGATAAACAAAAAATTCTGGTTGCGGTGCGGACTGTGCTTTATACTTTTTGCAGTAAGCATCATTGTTCCATTTTTCAACGGAAGAGTCAATATACACGAGCCGGTATTTAATAATCTTCTGATATTTATTCCGGGTGCCTGTGTCGGAACTGTGTTCGTTATAGTTCTGTCAGTTTCCATTTCACGCATGAAAGTTTTACAGCGGATATTTGTATTTATTGGTCAGAATTCTCTTATAATACTTGGTGTTCAATCACTGTTGATAAGACTGTATATTCTGGCAGTTATAAGCATAACCGGTGAAGAATATAAGCTTTATTATCTGCCGCCGGTACACGCCTTGATATCTGCTGTGACAGTAACGTTTTTTAGTATTGCCATTGTAATTGCATACAATTATATATCAAAAAGAATCAAAGAAAAAAAGACCGACTATCAGAAGTATGCTGACTGAACGGAGGTTAAAAATGTCTGAGAAGAATTATGAATATTCAGATATGATATATCTGCTTTGGTGCGCAGTTAATAAGTGTGCGCCGGAAAAAAAATATATCCGATCTGCTGACGTTGAAAATCTGCTGAAAATGAGTGTGTCACATAAGCTGACACTGCTTATGAATGAAGCTGTCAAGAAAGCGGACGATAGTCTCTTTTCTTCTGAGGACAAGGGACGTTTTGAGACAGAAGCGTTAAAGGCGCTGAGGGTCAATTTGCTGTTTGATTATGATACGAAAAATGTATTAGCTTTATTAGAGAAAAACAAGATTTCCTGTATGCCGCTCAAGGGATATGTTCTGAAAGAGTATTATCCCCAGGCTGAACAGCGGCAGATGGGCGATATTGATATACTGATTGCTCCCGAAGATGCAGATAAAATCCGGGGTATCATGGTTGAAGCAGGATATAGCTGTACAAGCTTTAATGAAACACATCATGATTCTTACTTTAAAAAACCGTTATATCTTTATGAATTTCACCGGACCTTGTTTCTTGGTGCTGAAAAAAAATGGGATGATTACTATCGGAATATCATTGAACGTCTGCAAAAGAACCCGGAGAATGAATATGAATACAGCTTTTCTCCTGAGGATATGTACATATATATTGTTATGCATGGTCTGAAACATTTTCTGGACAGAGGAACAGGACTGCGTTTCCTTACAGACATATATTTTTATCTGAAAGCTGAAAAAATTGATTTTGACTATGTTGAAAATGAAATGAAAAAGCTTGACGTATATTCATATGAACGGCTTTTCCGGGATCTTGCAATTAAGGTTTTTTCGGAGGAAAGCGGCGGACATGATCTGAAACTGAGCAAGGAAGAGGAAAAAGCTCTGTATGAATTATATAGTTCAGGTGCATATGGCAGTACGAACGTAGCGGTCACACATCGTATGGAGCGGCTGACAAACGGTACAAAGGGTAACATGAAAAAACCGGTATATGTCTTGAAGAGATTCTTTATTATCCCGGAAATATATAGGCTGAAATATCCGAAAATGTATAAAAGTGTTGTTTTAAGACCTGTGCTTGTTGGTATAAGATTGGTCAAGGGTATGAAAAGCAAAAGACATCTCATTGCTAATGAGTTAAAAGTACTTAAAAAGTATCCTTCCGATTCATCTGAGAAAAATTGAGAATGGATTTTGCATATCACTTGCTAAAAAAACACCTCTGTTTCTGACAGTAAAAACTAATCAGAAACAGAGGTATTTTCAGTCCCGACTGATGCCTGAACAGATCAGAACCCGGAGTTTTTTAATTGATACCTGAATCCGTGAAACTCATTATTGATTGTTCTGAAAAGTTTTATGCATTTCAGGTTTTTAAGTTGTTCACCCATAAGGTGCAGCTTCTCCTGCCCATCCCCCCGTCCCCCTTCCCAAAGGGAAGGGGGAGACTTCAAGGGACGGCGGCAGGCGTGCTGCGCACGCCTGCCGCCTGGCTGAAATGAAACCCCGGAAGGTTTAAAAAAAGATTTAATTCAATTTCACGGATTCAGGTTGATAGAAAGTAGTCTGCTTTCTGTCAATGAATAGAATGAGCGGTCAGGCGTGGTTTATTCAGTGATTCCTTAAACACAGTCATTTATACACGTCAGGAATAATGAATTTTTCTTGATAATTCTGCACCCATCAGTTGATGTCCCTTTAATGTAGGATGAACGCCGTCAATCAGCAGTGCAGGGCAATTGATACGATTAAAAACACTGTTGTGAGTCATGTCGATTAATTCAATTCCGTAATAATCGGCAACAGTTTTTTCAAGCTGAAACATATCCTCCAGTGTCTTGCCGTTTATATTATGAGATAACGACCAGTTCCCCGACTGATTGCCGTATTTTGAAGCGTTGATAGGTGTAATTATAAAAATCTTGCACCCGGGATTATCAGTCAATATCTTTTCAATAACATATCTCATATTGCTGTAAACCGTGCCGCCCGCTGCTATGTCATCATCAAAAGTACCAAAGGTATCACTGCCCTTCCAGTCGTTGATGCCGAAAGCAATTGTCACTATATCTGCACTGCTGAAATCTATCGTATCAATATGGTCACGGGCATTCAGATGATCGCCGACAGTAGCGTTATGTACGAATCCGCTGCCGCCGACACCGTAGTTTGTCAGAGCAAATCCTGCTTTATCTGCCGCAATTTTTGCCCAGCAATTTGTTGTTGTTGAAATTGCAGGAGTATCACCGTTCATATATGAATAAAACCCCTGTGTAATGCTGTCGCCAATAGCGTACCATACAGGCTTTTCATAACCGCCTGAGTTTTTTCTTACGAAGGGATTGCCGCTGTGCCTGAACCATTGTTCACCATTATTGTCAGTGATCGTCTGATAAATAACACCGCCGGATGCGTTATTATGTACTTCTACAATAAAACCTGTTGACAAATCTGTGGGTTTATCTGTAAGATTTTCAAGATAGTCCTGCGTACAACTGTAATAGCCGGGCTGAGTACAGGACCTTATGGCAGTATATCCCAGAGATTGAATATTTCCCCGATATTGCTCACAGGCATCAGGATCATATATTCTGACAAAGGGATTATTATCATATCTGAAATAAATGATACCGCTTATAGCGTGCAATTCCTGAGATATACGTCCTGTTGCAGTGTTACTGTATACTACAAGATAACCGCTTGTGTTAAGATCAGCAGGATAATCAGATAAATTGTTCCTGTCACTCCATTTAACATCGTAATATCCGTCCTCGGTCAGCTGACTCAGAGCGGTAACAGAATAATTGCTGACTTCTCCTCTGTAAGCGAAGCTGTTCGGCAATTCAGCCGCATCAGGAATACACTTTCTGAAGCTATTGCTGCCGTAGCGAAAATATTGTGTTCCATCCGTCAGAAGTATCGTCTGAAAAACAACCCTCGCAGCGGCATTTCTCCGGCGTCAGAAATGCCCTGCAAATCCGCTTGTGTAAAGCTGTAGTAACCATTTTGTGTGCATTGTGTGAATGAGGTATAGCCCTCAGCAAGGATATTTCCTCTGAATTTCATCACATCCGAATCAGCCCATCTGACAAAAAAAGAATCTGTCAGCTGAGGATATTCAGCCGGAACAGAATCATTACTCATTCCGGCACGTATACGGCAGTATTTGCAATAGCTGCCGTTTAACAGGCTGCTATAAATATTACTTGAAGTTGAATAAGTAAGATCACGTATATGTTGCTTTTCAGAATCGAAAAACACCAGACTGTACTTGACCGAATTATTATCAGGTACTATTACTTCAATATTTCTGCCTGATATTTCAATATAATCACTGATACAGCGGTTAGCCTGGTCAACCTCTGCTGCATGATCGAGAGATTTTCCATATTTCCATGAGATCGGAATTGAATTGAAAGCAGCATTCTGCTTGTCGATTATTGCGCCTAATTGTTTTCTGACGGCTGAGCCGGCACTTCCGTAAACCGTCCCGTCAGATCCTGTGCGTATATCGATCAGTTCGCTGTTGCCTTCTGTAGAGGTACTGTTGGCAATAATATTATCGATTCTGCTTCTGATTGAATTTACGTTCGTATCAAGCTGATTTTCAAGCTCAGTCATGTTCTGGTTAATCCCGCTTACAGTAGTTTCAAGTTCGTGATGTGCCGTTTCAGCAGCCTGAGCAATACTGTTTGTCAGACTATCTACTTCACGGTTGAGGGCTTCGTTGGTTTTGTTCTCTGACTTTTTTACAGCCTCTTTGATTCTGAATAACGCCTGGTCAATTTCAATACGATCAGTATCCTGCTCTTCATAATTTGAATTGAGAAAAAGATTGTGCTTACATGACATTGTTTTCTACCTCCTTAAGTAATATTTCTGCAATGATATTATATCCTGTATCATTAAAATGAGTGTCATCCTGCATTATGCAATCCGGATACTCTGATAAAGCAATGCGCTTTAAATCCTGTTCATCAGGTTCGATCCCCGCTATCTGCAAAGCCTTGCAGGAAATAAGAGTGTGGCTATCGGAATAGACAGGTTCTTTCATATATCCCTCCAGATCAAAGAAACGTTCATTGAATAACTCTCGTATAGCATTGTTATATTCAGTCTGCCAGACCTCAGGTGATTCGCCCGTTGTGTGATTGAAGCCGATGATAATAAAGTTTTCACTGTCAAAGCAGTCTGCCTTTTTAGCAAGTATACTTACCAGTCTTTCACAGCTGATGCAGTCATGGTCAAGCGAGTTGCTGACAATCATAATATCCGGATTTCCGAAATTTCTGATTCTGACCGGGAGAGTGTTACTATTACTGTAGGCGGACTTTATGAACTCAAGTATTTGTTCCTTTTTACTTTTGCAGCTTTTTCCTCTCATAATTCTCGGAACCTGACAGCATATTTCTCTGCCTCTGTCATAGCTTAATGCAATAGGCAAACTGACATCAAGACGGCAAAACGGCGCGATCTGATAGCGTTCACCATCTGAAAGCTCAATTGACACATAGTAGAAGTAATGTTCATCCGGCAGTGCAGTTTCATCGGGACTAAGCCGGAAATAGTATTTTCCTCCGATTTCATCATCAAGGGTTAATTCTTTTTTAATAATATCTTCGGATACTTTACCGGTTTCAGGATCCACACTAAGGTTTTTCTTGATTCCGAATATGAGTTTATCTCCATCGGAAAGCAAAAAAGTGTTTCTTTTTCTGTCTACAAG
>CACWVH010000129.1 GCA_902764235.1 uncultured Ruminococcus sp. | reverse complement strand
GTTCATTCGTATATGAATTCTTCTCCGTTTACTGTCGGGGAAAATGATGCGGAGATAGTCAGTCTTGAATTTGCCTCTCAGGACGATACAGATGCGGAATTTCACGGCAGTATTCTTATTGACATAAAAGCAGACGAGGTACAAAAAACAGCAAGCGGAAAACTGAACGATCAGGATATTTCCGTATCGTGGAACGAGGATGGAAGGGCAACGCTGAAAGTGACCTATGTTATAAATGACAATGTCATCAATACTTACTATCCCATCGAAACCTGGCAAAGCGGTAAGCATATCCTCAATCTTTATTATCCGATCTCAAAGCTGGATGCAAACGCATATAACACATTTAAGGTTCGCTTATCTGTAACAAACGGTTCCGGTTTTATTGACCGCATGCAGGCTCTGTGTACGATCAGCGGTCAGGGACTTAGTGCCGGAAATGTATGGGATGGCCGTCTTTCCTTTGAGGAGAAGTTTGTACCCGTTGCTGATGTCGGAAGTCTTTCCTTCCGTAAAGCTATTGATATTGTTGAGCCTTATACGGAAGTCCCTGAACCGATAGGACTTGTTGATACCTTTACTCCTGCAAGGTTCGGTCGCTTGACAGCACTACACTTTATCGCACAGCCTCAGATGAATCCTGTTGTTGTTACTGAAACGATAGAGCCTGCTGACCGTGCAGAAATGGTCTTTAATCGTGATTATGTAAGGGCTGAAACCACCTTTGACTTTCAGACGGACTATACCTTTACAAATTACGAAGTTATTATTGACGAGGGCAGGATGAGCAGGATTGAAATAAATACAGAGCAGTTTGCGAGAATTGACAGTCTGGAGGTGAAACGCAGTGGTGATATATGATTCTGTCCGTTCAATTATGAATACAACTGAAAACATGGAGCATCTGATTATAAATACACGATATGACGGAATCACTCTGCAATATCAGGGTGTGGACTGGTTTCAGTTTAACGGCAAGGTTATATCAAATATTTATGTCAGTGATAACAGCTTTATTGGGCTTGGAAACAAAACAGAGCATTTGCTTGTTTGCCGGAGAGATGCGTCACTGTATAACTTTTATCGTGAGGAAGGCAATCTTTTCGGAACTATCCGATTTCTGAAACTTCGTTGGGAAGGCTACGCACAATATAATAATACCACTGAGGATGTCAGGCTTGTGTATGAATGGTTTTTCTTTGAAACTGGTGATATGTTTCTGAATCTGATTAAGGCTCCCAACGCTGCCGGATATCTTGGTACAAGCAGAATTAACGGCAGTATGAATCAGGATTTTGCCGTTATAGTTACTCAGCAGCAGTATATTTCTTTTTTCCATAAAGACAGCAGTGGTAAGAAGTTTGATATAAGCTATTCAGTTATTGATTTCGCACCGCCTTTTGAAAGTAAATATCTACTTGCTGACAAAGCAGGCAGGTTTTACAGGCTGATGCACAACAAGGCATTTGTTGACTCAATTGTTTTTAAAGGCGGGCAGTGTATCAGAACGGGACTTCTTCCCGGAAATGATATGCGGCTGTCGGTATCGTTCAAAACATCCACCTTTGGTAATACTGCGATATTCGGAGCAAGAACCGATGAAAAGACAAATATGTTTGGTGTGTTCCTGACTGACAGCAAGCATATTACCTGTGTTTATGGCGGTCAGAATATTACTGAGGAAGTAGATGATTACAAGGATATTTCGATTACATTGGAGTTGTCAAAAGACGGATTAAAGCGTGATGGTATCACTATTATGACATTTGATAATGCAGAGTTTACTTCATCATGCGAACTGATAATAGGAACGATGAATACGGCAGACCAGCTTGACAGCCGATACTTTATGGGAACTGTATACAGTCTCGACCTGTGGCAGGGTGAAGAACAGCGTCTGCACCTTGTTCCTTGCGTGGATGAACAGGTTAAGCCCTGTTTTTATAATATTCTGACAGACAGCACCTATCAGAATAGCGGATTCAATGAGTTTGAATTTGAAGATGAAAATCTGGAATATGATAAATTTTCATATATTGAAGAAGTACCTGTAAAAAAACTTAATTCTGCTGCATTCCGGCAGTATGGATTTGATGATTTTCCGAGAAATATTATCTTTTCAAAGCTCACTAATCCTGTTCTGTATCATTGGCAGAATACAGATATTGACCTGCCGCCGATCAGTGCGAAGCTGAAAGCAATACCTCCCGTGCAGCTTATTTATTCAAAAAATACAGAGATGAATGACAGCACTATTTTGGGTATTGAAAGTGTGGAGATTGATTCCGATGACAATACGCTGTTTGCGTTTTCCTTTGACGGCGGCTCTACATGGAAAGCATATACAGACGGCAGATGGATGACATTGTCGGAAGAAACAAGCGGTATGAATCGTGAATCAGTAAAGTCAGTCGGTACTGATGCGTGGAATGAAGCGGCAACGGACAGGCAGTATAAGATTCGTTTTGCACTGCGTGAGGGCGGCTATGTTAATAAAATAGTTGTACACTATCTGAACTAAAGGGGTGATCACTTGAAAGGAATAACAGAAATTGAATTGACTGATGTCCATACAGGAAAGGTTGAAAAATACAAGGAAACTAACCTTGTCACCAATGTAATGGCGGATTTTTTCAGCCACAATATCAATGGTATGCTGTTTACCATTGAGGGCAACACAAACGACCTGAACGGAAATATGCTCCCACTTTGTAAAAATGCAATCGGCGGCATTTTGCTTTTCTCCGACACCATTGAAGAAGATGCAAATAAATATTATGCACCCTCTGCAAATCCGTGTGTCGGGTATGCGTCAAATGATGTCAACGCTACAACAAATATAATGCGTGGCAGTATGAACCTGACGGAAACGAAACAGCTTGAACACGGATATAAATTCGTGTGGGACTTCACAACCTCGCAGGCTAACGGTACTATATCCTGTGTAGCTCTTACGCATAAGTGGGCTGGAGTAGGATATATGGGAGATGGTTACAATGGCACAGGCAGTATCTGGGTAATGCGCTCACGCAGTGCAGGGAGCAGCGGACAGGCAAGAACTGCTTATATAAATGCTGTTGATATAAATCCGGAAGAAAACTATTTCTGGACTATCGGCATCAACACCAGTAACGAGCTTATCATTCAGAAAATAAGAATGAGCTTTACGGCTGTAGGTCTGAATGATACTATGCTTGGCTCAAATTATGATGTTCTGTTTGAGATAAAGCTGAATCCGACAATGTTCGTTATGTCAAATCCGAGCAGTAATGAAGGTGCTTATGATTTCTTTGACGGTAAAGATGGCTACTGGTACGGCTTCTGGGGCGGAGGTAATAAAAGCGGAAATGCGAGCCTTACAAAGATAAAAATCAACAAATCTGACTTTTCATTCACCGAGGAGCGTATGACGCTGAACGGTGTGACTTGTCAGGCTGTAGGCTATCACGGCGGTTATAACGATAATCCGCAGAGGAATGTGCAGAGCGTTTTGCAGAATGGTTATCTGTATATGGTGTCCTACGATAAGACAAAGGTTTATAAGATAAACATTGAAAATGCCGCAGATATAAAGGAAATTCCACTCGGTTCTGCAACGGCGTATAGCTGCAATGATGATTATTATCGCAGCGGTTCTATGTGGCTTGCAAACTTAGGTGACTGGGTAGTAGGTTCTGACTTCCGCATAAACACAGAGGACAAGGTTTTCAGAAAAGCAAACAGCGCGCCGTGGACTTATACAAGCACACCACTGTTTCAGTACGGACCTTATCTGTTCAGTTTTGGCGGATATTATGCAAACTCTACAAGGCAGAACTTATTTCTGTGGACACCATATCTTGCAACGATAAATAATCTCGAAACATCAGTTATCAAAACAGCTGATAAAACTATGAAAATCACTTACACAATACAAGAAGAATAATTACGGAATCAGGCGGCAGTCATCTGTCGCTTTTTTCATACATTTTTTTGAAGGAGCGTGATGCTTAATGAAGGAATTCTGGTACACAATACAGTTTATTTTCACTGTGTTGGGCGGATGGCTTGGGTATTTTCTTGGCGGCTGTGACGGGCTTTTGATTGCACTCGTGGCATTTGCCGCAATCGACTATATCACAGGTTTGATGTGCGCCATCAGTGAAAAAAGGCTGAACAGCAAAATCGGTTTTAAGGGTATCTGCCGCAAGGTGCTGATTTTTACTCTCGTTGGTGTAGCAAACATCATCGACGTGCAGGTCATCGGCCTAAGAAATTGAAGGATATCTTAGAGCAGCTGCACGACAGAATTGATGAGGAGGACGATAAAAATGATTAAAGGAATTGATGTATCATCATGGCAGGGTAATATTGACTTTGGCAAGGTTAAGGCAAGCGGCATTGATTTTGTCATTATCCGCGCCGGGTATGGCAGAGAAACGAGGCAGAACGATAACTGCTTTGAACGGAATTACAGAAACGCAAAAGCCGCAGGACTTGATATGGGTGCGTACTGGTATTCTTACGCTGATTCAGCGGAAGATGCAGTGAAAGAGGCTAAGGCATGTATGGAGGCTATCAAGGGTAAAAAGTTTGAATACCCGATTTACTTTGACCTTGAGGAGCAGAGCCAGTTTGCGAAAGGCAGAAACTTCTGCGACAGTATCATCAAGGCTTTCTGCGGAGAACTGGAGAAGAACGGCTATCTTGCCGGACTGTATTGCTCCACATATTATCTGAACAATTACATCTCAAATTCAGTAGCCGGAAAGTATGCACTTTGGGTCGCACAGTATAACTACCGCTGCACCTACACGGCAAACAAGTACGGCATCTGGCAATATTCTTCCGAGGGCAGAATTAACGGTATCAGCGGAAATGTTGACATGGACTACTGCTATACGGATTATCCGAATATCGTCAAGAACGGCGGCTATAATGGGTATAAAAAGGCTGCAAAGAAAACCACAACTACGGCGACTAAAGCAAAGAAAACTGTGGATGAGCTTGCAAAAGAGGTCATTGCCGGAAAGTGGTCTGCCGGAGATGAACGCAAGCAGAAACTGACGACGGCAGGTTATGATTACAGCAAGGTTCAGGCAAGAGTAACCGAGCTTATGGCAAAACCCACTCTCAAATCCGTGGACGAGATCGCAAAAGAGGTCATTCAGGGTAAGTGGGGTAACGGTGACGAGCGTAAGCAGAAACTCATCTCTTCCGGATATGATTACGGCAAGGTTCAGGCAAAAGTTAATGAGCTGATGAAAAAATAAAAACCAATATTTATAATTAACAAACGGGCAATTACTTGATATTTGAGTGATTGCCCGTTTTTTCTTTTTGTACTAATCTTAGAAACCTAATTTGTTATATTTGATCAGAATAAATCCGGATGCTTATGAGAAAGCTGTTCTTTGATTTTTTTTAAGCGAGAGAGAAATGTTGTACGTTTAATGCCGATACTCTTGGCAATTTCCTCATCCGAAAAGCCGTCCAGACGAAGCTTGCCAATCTCGATTGCTTCCGGCATCAGCTCGTTAAGGCGGGCAAAGAGTCGATCAAGTTCGATCTTGTCGCAGATGATTTCTTCAATAGAAGGTGTAGGATCGACAAGGTTATTCAGCAGAGAGCAGGTATCCCCCTCTTCATTTTCAATGGTATTATCAAGAGAAATCATGTCACCAGCACGATGAAATTCGCATGTAAAACAATCACCGTCACAGAGCCAGAACTTGTTTTTCGGGCATACGCACTGCCCATGAGACTGTTGGCGCTTACGAAGAGCGTCGTAATAACGGATATGGTCGCGGAAGTATTCTTCAGAGACCTCCACCCACTGATGGGTAGATTTGAGAAAAATACGTTTACTCTGGTTGTCTTTGTTTTGCATAGGAAAGCCCTCCCTTGGCTTTTTGCCGAAATGGAGAGTTTTAGATATGCAAAATCAAATCGCAGATGTGAGAGCATACCGAAGGACAATTCCATTTCGGCTGCACCTCACTTCCGGTGGTCAGTACAGTATTTGATTATCAGTTATAGTCACGCAGAACCGGAAACACCCTGCGCAGATAGCTCCTACGTGCTAATGTAAGTATGCCATTTTTAGAAATTAAAAGCTCGGACATAGGCATGTCTGTTTTTTGGGGGTGGTAACAGGTAAAAGACGAGAAGGAAAAGGTGGGTTTTGCGTGAAAAAGTGCACAAAAAAACCGGACATAGTCGTGTCCGGTGGAAATATTTGATAACGCACAAATAAGAAATAATATCAACAACTAATATCAAACTCTTGAAAAATATACATTTATAGTGTATACTAAAATAGGTAAGTTGTATACATATTTAAATTACGAGGTGAGAGCATGGAAGAAATCATGAATAACAAATGGATAAGTATTGATGAAGCTGCAGAGTATTTAGGAATTAAAACGGTTACTCTTCGCAGCTGGATCAGAAACGGTAAAGAAGGTTTGCCTGCTCAAAAAATCGGAAAACAGTGGAAATTTAAGATTTCTGAACTCGATGAATGGGTCAAGAGCGGAAAAAGTGCTGACTGATTCAAAGAAGAATACAGATTATTATTAGACAAGGAGCAGACAAATATGGCTGTCAAGAAAACACAATTATATGCATCGCTATGGGCAAGCTGTGACAAACTTCGTGGTGGTATGGACTCCTCAGAGTATAAGGACTATATTCTGACACTTCTTTTCATGAAATATGTTACTGATAAATTCAAAAATAAAGGGGATTATGAAGACATTAAGGTCTTTGATAAGGCACATGATAAAGATCCAGATCCAGAAAAGAGGACGGGTTGCTCCTTTGATGACTTTATTGCCCTGAAGGGAAAGAAAAACATCGGCGAGGGAATGGATAAAATCATAGCCCGCCTTGCTGATGAAAATCCTTACTTGAAGGGTGTTATTGATATTGCTCATTTTAACGATGAGAAAAAACTTGGTAGTGGAAAAGAAATGGTCGATAAACTGACCGATCTCATTTCTATCTTTCAGCGTCCAGAACTTGACTTCTCACGAAATAAGGCTGAGGGTGATGACATCATTGGTGATGCTTATGAGTATCTGATGCGAAAGTTTGCTACAGAGAGTGGAAAGAGTAAAGGTCAATTCTACACTCCTGCGGAGGTTTCAAGAATTCTTGCAAATGTGGTAGGTATCAGTAGATGTACTGATCCTAAAGCAACAGTATGTGATCCGGCCTGTGGTAGCGGCAGTCTATTAATTCGAGCCATTGATGCCGCACCGTTCCCTATTATGGGTTATGGTCAGGAGAAGGAAAGCACAACAGCTGGTCTTGCAAAAATGAATGCTGTTTTGCACCGCAAGGCTGAAATCACAATCAAGAGCGGTAATACATTTTCAGATCCGAAATACCTTGATAGATCGGACAGTTCTGTTCTTGAGCGTTTCGATTATATCGTGGCAAATCCACCTTTTTCTATGAAGAACTGGCGTGATGGCATTGCCGGAAAAGAATATGGACGCTTTGAGGGATATGGAGATACACCGCCGGAAAAGAACGGCGATTACGCATGGCTTATGCATATACTTAAAGCTTTGAAGTCCAACGGTAAGGCAGCGGTTATTCTTCCACATGGTGTTCTTTTCAGAGGGAATGCCGAGGCTACTATCAGGAAAGCAATTATCGAGAAGCATTGGATTAAGGGAATCATCAGTCTTCCTGCAAACCTGTTTTATGGTACGGGCATTGCTGCTTGTGTGCTCGTGATCGATAAGGAAGGTGCTGCAAACCGACAGGGTATCTTTATGATTGATGCCAGCCGTGGATATGTTAAGGACGGTAATAAGAACCGTCTCCGTGAGCGTGATATCTATAGAATCATCACGACCTTTAACGAGCAGATTACAACTGATCCAAAATATGCACGATTTGTGCCGAATGATGAGATAGAGAAGAAAAACGAGTATAACCTGAACATAACACGATATATTGATTCTACCGATCCGGAAGACATCCAGGATATCTATGCTCACATTCATGGTGGAATCCCCGCTGTTGATATTTATGGACTCTCCAAATACTGGGATGTATTTCCATCGTTAAAATCCGAGCTGCTGTCCGCAATCAGCGAGAAATACTACAGCCTGAATGTGACCCACGAAAATATCCGTCAAACGATTTACAAAAATGCTGAGTTTTCCGAATACGGCGAGAGACTTGACGAGGCTTTTGCCGCATGGAAGGTCAGGGAATATCCAGCCCTCTCATCGCTTGATGAAGATGTATCGGCGAGAGAGCTGATTGAAAGTCTTGCGGAAAGTATTCTTGCTGAATTTGAGCACCTGACATTAGTTGATAAATACGATGTTTATCAGGTTCTTCTTGCCTACTGGAACGAAGTCATGAACGATGATGTTTCGCTTATCATCAGTGAACCGAGCGGATACGCAAATGCCAGAGTGACAGACAATATTGAAGAAGAAATTACGCAGGGCAATAACAAGGGAAAAATGAAAGTCATCGGTTGGGAAGGCAGGCTTATTCCCAAGGCCATTGTGATAGAGGCGTTTTTTCGCAATGAGAAAAACGCCATTGAAGAAGCGGAAAATATTGTCGCAGAAACGGAGTCTCAGCTTTCAGATATGATCGAAAGTGCCGAGGAAGACTCTGTGCTTGCAGATGCTGCGGAGAACGGAAAAGTCAAAGCAAAGGATTTGGAGGCAAAGATTGCGGAACTTACCCGTCATGTGGAGACAGAAGAAACCATAGAGCTTGAACTACTGTTGAATCAGCTTCCGATACAAAAGAAACAACTAAAGGTATATCTGGCAGAGCATCCTCTATGTGAAAGTGCTTTGACAGACAAAGGAACCGTTACAAAAACCTCTATTATGCTGCGTCTGTCTGTTATCCGCAATATTGAGAGTGTTCCGGAAAGCCTGCAGGATGATATGCGTCAGCTTAAAGCCGCACTCGAATTAACTGCGAAGATATCTGACTATAATAAAGTCGTAAAAGATCTGAACAAGGCACTTGACGAGAAATGCAGAGCAAGGTATGACAGCCTGACAGATGAAGAAATAATAGAGCTGCTGGTTAACAAGAAATGGTTTGACAGCATTTTTTCCGGCATAGTTGATTTGTACGCTGCAATTTCTCATCGCCTGACTAATAGGATTATAGAGTTGGCAGAACGCTATGAAAGCACACTGCCGGAACTTGCAGCTGATACAGCAGAATATGAGGCGAAGGTGAAGTCTCATCTGGAAAGGATGGGATTCAAATGGTAAACGGTTGGGTAGAGTGCCCGATAACTGAGGTGCTAAAACCAAACGGTATTAAAATCGGGCCGTTTGGTAGTCAATTAAAAAAAGAGATGCTTCTGTCCGATGGAGTTTACCGTGTCTATGGACAGGAAAATGTTTATGAACACGATTTTAATATAGGCGACAGGTATTTGACACGTGAGCATTTTAATCGGCTCAATTCCTGTGAAATACTTCCTGGTGATTTTGTTATGAGTACAATGGGCACAATTGGTAAATGTGCTATTGTTCCGGCTACAATACGGCGAGGAATAATGGATTCGCATTTAATCCGACTACGCTTTGATGAAAAGAAGGTTCGTTCCGACTACATCCTACAGCTTTTTTCCGATCAGTTTCATTATTTGAGTGATCAGACAGCAAGACTTGCAGTGGGTGGAATAATGGACGGACTAAGTGTGGGAATTGTTAGTCGTCTTAATGTTATTTACCCGGAGAGTATCGAAGAACAAGAAAAAATAGTCGAAGCACTCTCGGATATTGACACATTGATTGTTGACCTGCAAAAGATGATTCAGAAAAAGAAAAACATTCGGCAAGGCACGATGCAAATGCTCGTTACGGGCAAGAAACGGCTAAGTGGGTTTAATGGAGATTGGCAAACTGCTACATTAGATAAACTATGCCGTTTAGTTACTAAGCAAACCGGGTTCGATTATAGTGCTGAGATAAAACCTTCACTCGTGACAGCGCCGCAGCTTGGTACAATTCCGTTTATCCAAAACAAGGATTTCGAGGCTTTTGATATTAAGGAAACACTGAATAAAGCACCTTATACTGAGCAAAAAAGCAAATGACATGATTTTTTCACAAAGCAAACGGATTATAACCGAAAAATACCCT
>CACWVH010000128.1 GCA_902764235.1 uncultured Ruminococcus sp. | reverse complement strand
GATATTTGGGGACGGCGGCAGGCGGCGGATTGCCGCCGCCTGCCGCCTGGAAAGAATAAAAACCGGTAAGCTTACAACTAACTTCACGGATTCAGGTATTGAGTGTGTATCGGACTGCGCACTCCCACCGCCCGAACAGAGCAAAAAACGGAAGCTTTTAAAAATACTTCCATCAATTCCGCAGATATATCTATAAACAAGAAAGGCTGAAAAAAATGACAGTTGTTGATATAAGAAACATTTTCTCCGAAAGGAATATTGAACTTTTTCATGTTGACTCCTCATACATCTATTACGCAGAAGAAAAGAACACCAACGGCAAAAACGAGCTTTTCATTCTTGAATATGACCGCAGCACAAGACACGAAAGGCTCATCACAAACTATACACTTGAAGATCCTACCTTTGTAGAGCATATCTTTGCCTTTGACAGCAGCATCATACTGATTCTTGAAAACGGAAAGAACAGTCTGTGGCTTATTGAGCTTTCAAAAATCGACGGTTCGGAGCTTAGCAGAAAAAAGATTGTCTGCACAGGCGCATTCAGAAGCTGTCTTGCTCTTGACAGCAGCAATGTCCTGATCTATATGGGACCGGACGAAGCAAATGCAGAGATGTTCGCACAGTACAAGACCATAACCGGATGTGAATGTCTGTGCTATCTTTACGACCTTAAAACAAATGTAAAGCATTTCGTAAAGAATCCCCTGATCGCAAAGCTGGGCACAGCGAATATCAGACTTATGGATGCTCATGGGGTAAGATATGCGGTGCTTCTTGATCCCTTTGCGGATGAGGATATCAAAAAGGGCTATTATGATGAGCAGAGATGGATAAATGTTGATATCCGTGACAACATCTGGCTTTGCAGCGTAAGCGAGCTTGAGGCTGAGCTTAAAGCAGGAAATGAAGCTATAACAAAAAAATGCATTGCGAGCGCTGATATCAAGGCTCTTGCAAGATATATGGGAATTGACGGAGAAAAGATGTATTTCCGTGCAAAGGAATTCCGCACAGGTCAGGAAAAGATATGCAGCTATAATGTTTTCACAAATGCCCTTGAGATCGAGGCTGATCTGAACAGTAATGAAGAAGCCGAGCTTTTCTATATAGTCGAGGAAAAGCCCTTTGCTGTATTTTCAGTGGCAGACGACAAGATATCCGTCAAAGTCCGGGGCATTGTCAACAGCAATGCGGAGATCTCCTACAAATCCGAGCTTGGCAGCTTTGTCACCTGCATTGACAACAGGTATGTTATAACAAGAAAAAATATATTCAACGAGGAAAGCGGCGTTACTGTTCCCGTTTGCAGCATTTATGACAGTGAAAACAAAATGCACGAAAACTACGAATGCAGCTGCTATATCAGCGGAAATACGCTGGTGCTTTACTAAGTCCCTGAATCCGTGAAGCTCATTATCTCACCCGTATGGTGCAGCTTCTCGCACCCATCCCCCCGTCCCCCTTCCCAAAGGGAAGGGGGAGATTTCAGGGGACGGCGGCAGGCGTGCTGCGCACGCCTGCCGCCTATCTGAAATGAAAACCCGGAAGGTTTAAAAAAACGATTTAATTCACTTTCACGGATTCAGGTATTAAATTATTAATTAAGCACTTGCAAAATAAGGAAAAGTATGATACAATGGTTGAGTATTATAGGAGGTTAGTAAAAGAGTGGGGCGACCCACTCTTTTATCATTACCTGAAGGCTTTTTTGTTATGGTGATACCGTGACGGAAAAGCTCTCCATACATGACATCTGCTGATATGCCTGTGTCTGACCGGCGGACTTTGCCGGCAGGCTCTGCATTGCAGTGTTTTCAGACTTTCAGATCAGGAGGTTGCAATATGGCGAAAAAAAAGGGCGGCAATACGGTTGCTGAGGTTTCGGCGCTTGTAGAGCCGATCGTAAACGGACTTGGTCTCTCTTTGTGGGATGTCCGTTATGTCAAGGAGGGCGCAGTGTGGTATCTGCGTATTTTCATTGACAAGGAGGAAGGCGTTACCATTGAGGACTGCGAAAATGTTACAAGAGCAGTTGACGAACCGCTTGATAAGCTTGACCCCATCGAGGGCAGCTATACTCTTGAGGTCTCTTCCCCGGGTATCGAAAGGGAACTTATCCGTGATGAGCATTTTGATAAATTTTTAGGTGCTCCCATAATGTACAAGCTCCACAGACCGGATGAAAACGGCGAAAAGGAATTCAGGGGAACCCTGCTTTCACATGATAAGGACAGCGTCGCCGTTATGCTGGAAAGCGGCACAGAGGTGTCTGTAAACAAAAAAGATACCGTATACATAAAGCTCGATGATTTCAATATCTGAGCTGTACGGCAGTATGTAAACAGGGCATTTCAGTATTGTCCACGGGCAAAGACTGAATGCTGACTATATCAGCCGGCTGTAAATCGTCGGAGGGCTTTGAAAAGCGGACGCTGTAAGCTCTGCATCTGCAAGGCTTTCCCTGATTTTTACAAACGGCTATTCTGACAATATTAACGGAGGGAAAAAAATGAAAAAGAATAAAGCAGCCGAAGAAAATCTGTTTGAAGCTCTTTCTCTCATTGAAAAGGAAAAAGGTATTCCGGCAGATTTCATGCTTGAGCAGATCACAAAGGCAATCGTTACCGCCTGCAAGAATTCCTACGGCGGAAATGATGACGTAACAGTACAGTACAACAAGGCTAAGGGCAGACTTGAGGCTAAGCTCAACAAAACTGTTGTTGAGGAAATAACAGATATGAACAGAGAGATCGCTCTCGACGCCGCAAGAAGGATCGACCCGAATGTGATGCCCGGCGATAAGGTCGGCATAGCTCTTGACCCCAAGAATTTCGGCAGGATCGCTGTTATGACTGCAAGAAATATGATCCGTCAGGGTATCAGGGACGGCGAAAAGGAACAGGCTCTTTCAGAATATCAGAGCAAGCTCCAGGATATCGTTACCGCAACTGTTGAGCAGGTCGATCCCGACACAGGAAACGCTACCCTCAAGCTGGGCAAGGCTATCGCTATTCTTCCGAAAAACGATCAGGTTGCCGGCGAGGTGCTCAAGGTCGGCGATCTTATCAAGGTTTATGTGGTAAATGTAAAATCCGGTGACAGAGGTCCGAGAGCTATCATCTCACGTACTCATTCCGATTTTGTAAAAAGACTTTTTGAGGAACAGGTCCCCGAAATCTTTGACGGTGTTGTTGAGATCAGATCTGTCTCAAGAGAAGCCGGCTCAAGAACAAAGATCGCTGTTTTCAGCAATGACGCTGAGGTGGACGCTGTGGGTGCCTGCATAGGTCCCAAGGGTCAGAGAGTGGGCAATATTGTAAGCCAGCTCAACGGCGAGAAAATTGATATCATCGAATACAGCGATGACCCGGTGGAATTTATCAAAAAATCCCTTTCACCTGCTGAGGTTCTCAGCGTTACCCTTGACCCCAGCGGCGACAAGATCTGCAAGGCTACCGTTCCGGACAGTCAGCTCTCTCTTGCAATCGGCAACAAGGGTCAGAATGTCCGTCTCGCTGCAAAGCTTACAGGCTGGAAAATAGATATCCGTCCCGAAAGCGGTTTCTTCGGCGAGGATGATGATGAACCGACGCCCTCTGAAACAGCTCAGGAAAGCACAGAGACTGAGATCACAGAGCAGACTGACAGCGAAACCGCTGAAAGCACCACTGAAGCTCCGGCAGCAGAGGAGCAGGCAGAGGAAACTGAACCCGCTGCTGAGGAGGCTGCCATTGAGGAAGCATCAGAGGAAGCTGACGAATAATTCTGTATACAGCCTGAGGTAATGCTGATATATTACTGAAACGGCAGCGGAAAAGATCCGTCAACGTCTCCCCGAATAAATGCATATGAAGAAATATCCGTGATCCCATAACAAGCCGCAGCCTTTTTAAAAGGTATACGGCAGCAGGAGGAAAAAAGTGAAAACCAAAAAAATTCCCATGAGAAAATGTACGGGCTGCGGAGAAATGAAGGAAAAACGTCAGCTTGTAAGAATAGTAAAAGCACCCGAAAGCGCTGATGCAAGCGGCGAAATATCTGTTGATACAACAGGCAAGAAGCCGGGACGAGGGGCATATATTTGTAAAGGCAGCCCCGAATGTCTTAAAAAGGCAAGAAAGGCCGGACGGCTTGAAAGAGCGTTTTCATGCAGGATACCTGAGCAGGTCTATGAAAGACTTGAAGCTGAGGTTTCAGACAGCCGCGACTAAAAAGCTTTGCAGCTGCTGCGCATCTGTAAATACATCACAAACGGAGCTTCCGTAATAATATCTGACAACAGAAAAGAGTGATCGGAAAAAATGAATGATAAATTGCTGTCGCTGCTCGGCATAGCAAGGCGTGCAGGACGACTTACCCTCGGCTTCGACGCCGCCGCAGATTCAATGAGAAACGGCAGAACAAAGCTTTTGCTGCTTGCCGGAGATCTTTCGGAGCGAACCGTCAGAAGCATCAGCAATACAGCACAACAAACAAATACCGAGATAATCAGGACAGACATACCGATGCAGCAGCTTGGAGCTGCGATCGGCAAAGCCACAGGTATTATTTCCGTTAACGATGCAGGCTTTGCCGGGAAATTGAAAACGCTTTGCACTGAATAAAGACAGGAGGAATTGAGTATATGATAAAATACAAGCTTAGTGAAATTGCTAAAAATCTTAATGTTCCGAGTAAGGAGATCTCAGAGGTACTGAAAAATTACCTTAATGTAAGCAAAAAATCCGCTGCGGTACTCACCGAGCAGGAGCTTAATGTTATTTTTGAATATTACACAGATAAAACAAATATGCCCGATCTGAACGCATATTATGCAAGCGCCGCAGCACCGAAGGAAGAAAACAAGCCTGCTGCTCCGGCTAAGCCCGAAAAAAAGCAAAAGCCTGCTCAGAAAAAACAGGATGCTCCAAAGAACGCAAAAAAAGATCAGCCTCAGAAAAAGCAGAACGACAAGCCTGCTCAGAATACTAAAAACAATGATAAGGCTGCATCCCCTGCTCAGAAGCAGAGCAATAATAATAATAATAATAATAATAACAATAAGCCTGAATCCTTCAGGGATCAGAAAAAGAATGACAAGAAGCAGAAGAAAAACAAGCAGCCTGCTGTTGCAAGACCCAAGCAGGAAACACAGATCCTCAGCAAAAAGCTCGAAAAGAACGAGGAAGTTACCGAGGATAATTCAAAGGTAAATGAAAACAGGGGCAGAGTTATCAATACCCGTGCTTCTCATGTGAACATAGACAAATACAACGAAAAATATGATCGTCTTGCAAGCGAAAAAATGCACAAGGAGCCTACCTCACAGAAGCAGAAGATCAACCAGCGCTCTCAGCAGAAGGGCAAGCCCCGCAATTCCAGAAAGGAAACTGAGGCTGAGCGTCTGAGAAGAATCGCTGAGACACGCAAGGCAAAGCCTATCACTGTTCAGATACCTGATGAGATCACAGTCGGCGAGCTTGCCCTCAGACTCAAGGCAACAGCTGCCGAGGTCATCAAAAAGCTTATGATGCTGGGTGTAATGGCGACTATCAATGACGTTATTGATTTCGATACAGCGTCTCTTGCAGCAATGGAATTCCATGCAAAGATCGAAAAGGAAGTCATTGAGACGATCGAGGAAAGAATCATTGACGACAGCGAGGATGATGATACAAATCTCGTTGAGCGTGCGCCTGTTGTCGTTGTAATGGGTCACGTTGACCATGGTAAGACCTCTCTTCTGGATGCTATACGTCATGCTCATGTTACAGCTACCGAGGCAGGCGGAATCACACAGCACATCGGTGCGTACAGGGTAAGGATCAACGACAGACAGATCACCTTCCTTGACACGCCCGGACACGAGGCATTCACAACAATGCGTGCAAGAGGTGCTCAGGTAACTGATATTGCTATCCTTGTTGTAGCAGGCGACGACGGTATCATGCCGCAGACTATCGAGGCTATCCACCATGCAAAGGCTGCCGGCGTTTCGATCATTGTTGCTGTCAACAAAATGGATAAGCCCGGCGCTGATATTGAGCGTGTCAAGACCCAGCTCACAGAGCATGAGCTTGTTCCCGAGGAATGGGGCGGCGATGTTCCTGTTATCCCGGTTTCAGCTCATACAAAGATGGGTATTGACGAGCTGCTTGAAATGGTAATTCTTGTTGCTGATATGAAGGAGCTGAAGGCTAATCCCGACAGAGCAGCAAAGGGTACTGTTATCGAAGCAAGGCTTGACAAGGGCAGAGGTCCTATCGCTACGATGCTCGTTCAGAACGGTACGCTCAAGGTCGGCGATATCATCGTTGCAGGCACAACAGTCGGCCGTGTAAGAGCTATGACAAACGACAAGGGCAACAAGGTAAAGAGTGCAGGTCCGTCTGTTCCGGTTGAGATCACAGGCCTTGACGATGTTCCCACAGGCGGCGATATCTTCAATGCCGTATCTGACGAAAGACTGGCAAGAGAGCTTGTTCAGCAGCGCCGTGATGCGCAGAAGGAGGAACGCTTCAATGCCAGAACAAAGGTTACGCTTGACAATCTGTTTGACCAGATGAAGCTCGGCGAAATGAAGGAGCTTAAAATTATAGTAAAGGCTGATGTACAAGGCTCTGTTGAAGCAGTAAGACAGTCTCTTGAAAAGCTCAGCAATGAGGAAGTAAGGGTTAACGTAATTCACAGTGCCGTTGGTGCGATCAGAGAATCCGATGTTATGCTTGCATCTGCTTCAAATGCAATTATTGTCGGCTTTAATGTTCGTCCTGATCCGGTGGCAGAGGAAAATGCAAAGCGTGACGGCGTTGATATGCGTCTTTACAGGATCATCTACGACTGCATTGAGGAGATCGAGTCTGCTATGAAGGGTATGCTCGCTCCGAAATTCAAGGAAAACCTTCTCGGCAAGGTGGAGGTACGTCAGACCTACAAGATCACAGGCGTTGGTCTTGTTTCAGGCTCATATGTACTCTCAGGAAAGGTCGTCAGGGGCGCAAGCTGCCGTGTTGTACGTGACGGCATTATCATTGCAGACGACAATATCGCTTCTCTCCAGAGATTCAAGGACAGTGTCAAGGAGGTTGCACAGGGCTTTGAATGCGGTATTACACTTGAAAAATACAGTGACATCAAGGAAGGCGACATCTTCGAGGTTTACGAGATGGAGCAGATCACAGAATAATATATATCCACAGCTCCGCAGTTATTTGTACTGCGGAGTTTCTTTATATATGACCTGAATCCGTGAAATTGAATTAAATCTTTTTTTAAACCTTCCGGGTTTTCATTTCAGCCAGGCGGCAGGCGCCCGAAGGAAGTGCCCTAGGGGTGCG
>CACWVH010000127.1 GCA_902764235.1 uncultured Ruminococcus sp. | reverse complement strand
CGGGTTTTCATTTCAGCCAGGCGGCAGGCGTGCGCAGCACGCCTGCCGCCGTCCCCTGAAGTCTCCCCCTTCCCTTTGGGAAGGGGGACGGGGGGATGGCAGGAGAAGCTACACCTTATGGGTGAACAACTTAAAAACCTGAAATGCATAAAACAACGCATTATCTCTGGGTTTTTCTGAACAATCAATAATGAGTTTCACGGATTCAGGTATTCTTTATTCATTATTCATTTAGCGAACGAAGTGAGCGCTTCCGCTCGCTTACTTTATTAGCGGCGGCAAGCTTTGTGTGAGCGTGAGCTGCTTAGTAACGCTGATTCAGAGTTTTTACGTGCCGCTGGTTGACTCATAAATATTATATGACAGTTTTGAAGGAACTTATAATCAGCCGACATAAAAGTATATGTCAGAAGAAAGCCTGAACCGCAACTTCAAGATTATCGGCTGGTGGGCAAGAGCGCAGCGAACCACGCAAAACTGACACCGGCGGCACGCCGGCGACGGATGAATAAAAATCATTTTATTCTATTGTAAAAAAGGCAAGAACATAGTATCATAATAATATACGGCTTTTGCCATATTACAGGAGTGATAACAATGAGAAAAACAAAAATTATCTGTACTCTCGGTCCCTCGACCGAGGACGAAAAGATCCTGCGTGAGCTTATGCTCAGCGGAATGGATGTCGCAAGAATAAATATGTCCCACGGTACATATGAGGAGCATACGGCAAAAATGGATCGTGTAAAAAAGCTCAGAAAAGAGCTTGATCTGCCTGTTGCTCTTCTGCTTGATACAAAGGGTCCCGAGATACGCACGGGCAATTTCCCTGAAAAGGTGGTTCTTCAGGCAGGTCAGACCTTCACACTTACTACCCTGCCCTGCGAGGGAGACAGCGAACACTGCTTTATCACCTTTGCCGGTCTGCCTGACGATGTAAGTATCGGCACAAAGATACTTATTGATGACGGTCTTATTGAAATGGAGGTCACAGGAAAAACTGATACCGATATCACCTGCCGTGTAATAAACGGCGGACCTGTTTCATCCCACAAGGGTATCAATGTTCCCGACATCACCCTTTCTCTGCCGTTCCTGAGTGAAAGAGACAAGGAGGATCTGAAATTCGGAATTGAACAGGATGTTGACTTCGTTGCCGCATCCTTCACAAGAAGCGCTGAGGATATCAACGAAATGAAAACCTTCCTTGAGCAGAACGGCGGCAGCAATATCCGCATTATTGCTAAGATCGAAAACAAGGACGGAGTAAACAATATTGATGATATAATACGCATTTCTGACGGTATAATGGTCGCAAGAGGAGATCTCGGCGTTGAAATACCGATCGCTGAGATACCTGTCATTCAGAAAATGCTTATCAAAAAGACAAGAAATTCTGACAAGCCTGTTATCACAGCTACCCAGATGCTTGATTCCATGATAAAGAACCCCCGTCCCACAAGAGCGGAAACAACAGACGTTGCAAACGCTATCTATGACGGAACAAGCGTTATCATGCTTTCAGGTGAAACAGCTGCCGGCGCATATCCCGTTGAGGCTGTAAAGACAATGGCAAATATTGCCGTTACTACGGAAAATAACATCAACTATATCGACCGCTTCAACAAGCTTGATATGCATGAGCGTCCGGATGTCACCTCTGCTATTTCCCATGCTACCTGTACCACTGCCCACGATCTCGGCGCTGCGGCTATCATCACTGTCTCAAAAAGCGGAAGCACATCAAGGATGCTTTCCAAATACCGTCCCGAATGTCCCATTATCAGCGGCACTCCCAGCGAAAAGGTATGGCGCCAGACAAATATGTCATGGGGTGTTTGCCCGATAATGATCGAGGAAAAGAGCAGCACTGATGAGCTTATAGATCATGTGATAGACACTGCACAGAAAAAAGGTCTGCTCAATAACGGCGATCTTGTTGTTCTTACAGCAGGTGTTCCCCTCGGCGTTTCGGGAACAACAAATCTTATGAAGGTGCATCTTGTCGGAAATATCCTTTGCAGCGGCGGCATGATCGTCAATGATCTTTCCGCACACGGTCATCTTGTAGTCTGCAAATCGGATGAGGAAGCTCTTCTGAACTGCAAGGAAGGCGAGATACTCGTAATTCACGAAACAAACAACAGTCTGCTGCCTGTAATGAAAAAATGCGCAGGCATTATCACAGAGGTGGACGGAACGGATTCTCACGCCGCTATCGTCGGTCTTGCACTTAACAAGCCTGTCATTGTCGGTGCTTCCAATGCCACTGAGCTTCTGAAAACAGGTGCAAACGTCAATATCTTCTCAGGAAAAAGCGTTGTCACAACTGCTACAACAAAGGTATGATATAACGCAAAAAACCGGGGCTGCCCACTGTTATCAGGAGCAGCCCCGGCTTTATTTTTAATGTTTTGATTTGTTCAGGCGGCAGGCGTGCTGCGCACACCTGCCGCCGCCCCTTAATACCCCCTTCCCTTCGGGAAGGGGGACGGGGGGATGGGCGGAAAATTCCCGCCTTTCGTGTGAAAGCTTAAATAACTGCTGATGTATAAACTAACACATTATTACTGTATATCTGACAGCAGTTGTACTTTAGTTTCCCGGTTTTATTTCATGCTCTTTTGAATTTGCTTTTGTTAGAGCTTGTAAACCATGACCTGGGGCTGAGGGCAAGCAGGAGAGGATATATCTCAAGTCTGCCGAAAAGCATTGCCAGGGTCAGGACTATGGTTGAAAAATCAGAATAATCAGCATAGCTGCCCATAGGGCCGACAACTGAAAAGCCCGGTCCTACATTATTGACGCAGGACACAGCCGCTGTTATATTAGTCTCCAGATCAAACGGTTCAAAGGAGATGAGAAGAAATGTGCACATTATCAGGAACATATAAAGTGCGAAATATGCGCTTACACCCTGTATTGTTTTGTTGTCTACCGTTTTTCCGTCTATTTTTACTGCTGAAACAGAGCGTGGGTGAAGAAGCTGACCGATATCTCTTTTCACTGTCTTTGACAGCAGCATGACCCTCGCCATCTTGAGTCCGCCGGCTGTAGAGCCTGCACAGCCTCCGACAAACATAAGAATAAACAATACCGCCTTCGCAAGCATCGGCCATGTATTGAAATCCACTGTCGAATAGCCTGATGTAGAGCTTATTGTAAGCACCTGGAACATCGCATGGCGGATACTGTCATGCAGATCATTATATGTCGGGTAAATGCTGACAGCGATGACCGCTGTTGATACAAGAACCATTGCGGTGTATATCCAGAGCTCTGTATTTTTGACAACAGGGCTGAATTTCTTCATAATGAGAAGAAAATACAGATTGAAATTCAGGCTGAATATATACATGAAAACTATTATGACCCACTGCAGGTAGGGACTGTAGCTGCCCAGAGAATCAGCCTTTATACCAAAACCGCCCGTACCTGCTGTACCGAGAGCATGGACTGCGCTGTCGAATACAGGCATTCCGCCCACAAGAAGAAAACCGAATTCAAGCACCGTCAGGACAAGATAGATGATATAAAGTATCTTTGCCGTATCCTTTATCTTAGGCACAAGCTTTCCGATCACAGGGCCTGCCATTTCCGCCCTCATTATATGCATCGAGCGTCCGGAATCTGTCGGAACGATCGCCATGATAAGCACAAGCACTCCCATGCCGCCTATCCAGTGAGTAAAGCTTCTCCAGAAAAGCATTCCATGGCTCATCTTCTCAACGTCTGTAAGTATCGTTGCACCGGTTGTAGTAAAGCCGCTGACCGTTTCAAAAACTGCATTCACATAATTCGGTATCTCACCGCTGAGAAAAAACGGCAAAGCACCGAACAGCGACAGGAATACCCACGAGGACGCTACTATCGCAAAGCCCTCCCGGGCAAATATCACCTTGGAGTGAGGCTTTACTAATATCACTGTCAGAAAGCCGAGAGCCGCTGTTATACCAATTGTTTCCGAAAAGGCAGTCATACTGCCCCATTCACCATATATAATACTGATAATGAGCGGAAGGATCAGCATTATCGATTCCAGCACAAGCATCTGTCCCACACGCAGCAGTATCATTCGTCTGTTCATCATAGCCTTATCCTCACCTCAGAATATCGGAAAGATCATTGAGTCTGCGGCTTTCCGAAACCACGATCACCTTGTCACCGGCAAGGATAACATCGTTACCTGTCGGAAGTATGGAGCTTCTGTTGCGGATTATACCGCCGATAAGTATATTATCCTTGAATTTCAGATCCTTCAGAGGAATGTTCACAGCCTTGAAATCAGCTCTGACATTGAATTCAAGCACCTCTGCCTTTTCATCCATGATCTTATAAAGTGTTTCAACATTGCTTCCGAGAGAGTTTTCAAGCGCTCTTGCATACTGCACGATCCTGTCAGCCACGATCTGCTTGGGAGAGATAACTGTATCTATACCGAGGTTATTTGCCATTTCCGCAAGCTCCACCCTGTTCACCTTTGCAATGACCTTGGGCACATGCTTGCCGGAAGCGAAAATAGAGATGAGTATATTTTCCTCATCCATTCCGGTCAGGGCTACAAATGAATCGGTGGTATTAAGCCCCTCTTCCTCAAGCACCTCCTGCTGTGCGCCGTCGCCTCTGATTATAACTGCCTTAGGAAGAAGGTCAGAAAGCTCATCGCAGCGTACAGGATCCCGCTCGATTATCTTGACCCTGTGTCCGGATGCGAGCAGCTTTACAGCAAGATAATAAGCTATGCGGCTGCCGCCGAGAAGCATGATATTCCTTGCCTGTTTTCTTTCAAGCCCCAGCACTCTCATAAGCTTGAGTATCTCGCCGGACTCTCCTGTCAGACCAATTTTATCGCCCCTTCTGAGAACGAAATTACCGTCCGGGATAAAGACATCATCGCCTCTTTTGACAACAGACACAAGGAATTTTTCCTTGAATCTGCTCCTGATATCCATAAGCTTCAGCTCATCAAGCGGAGAGCCTTCATTTATTACAATTTCTATTATTTCAAAGTTCCTGCCGGAGAATGACTCTATCTTCACAGCCGAAGGCATCCTGACGATATTATACATCTCTCTTGCAGCATACATTTCCGGGTTGATGACTACAGAAAGGTTCAGCTGCTGCTTCAGAAAAGAAAGGCTTTCAAGATTATATTCAGGCTTTCTTATTCTTGCGATCGTATGCTTTGCGCCCATTTTTCTGCTCAGATAGCAGCAAAGCATATTGAATTCATCCGAAGCGGTAACGGAAATGACAAGCTCTGCTTCTGAAACTCCTGCTTCCTGAAGAGTTTCACAGTCTGTTCCGCTTCCGCATACGGTCATAACGTCATAAATATTCGTGATACTGTCAAGCACAGCAGAATTATTATCCACTGCTACAACGTCATGGCCTTCCTCAACAAGGCTCTCCACGATCTTGGAGCCTATTTTTCCACATCCCACAACTATAATATTCATGTTAACCTCTCTTTTTTATGCAGCTTCCTATAAAATAAAAAAATACACCACATATAATAATATAACAAATAAAAAATATGTCAAGTGCATTTATCATTTATTTATAACTTTTCACTCGGCATGACGGCTGAGCGAACGTTTAACATTTTCCTGAATCAGTGAAACTGGTTTCCAATTGATTGAGTAATTCCGGTAATGGAGCGTGTTTTTATACATATTCAGATATTTTGTTCCTCACCAATAAGGTACAGTTTATCCAACCCATCCCCCTGCCCCCTTCCCAGAGGGAAGGGGGAGAGTCAGGTGGACGGCGGCAGGCGGGCGCAGCCCGCCTGCCGCCTGTATAAAAAACGAAGGATTTATCAAAAAATTTTGAGCCATCCCTAGAAAGTGTGGGTAAAGAATCATCTTCCCGGCAGGGAAACAGGCAGCCCGCCGCAGCGAAGCATGATCATTGAGATCAGGTTTTCGAT
>CACWVH010000126.1 GCA_902764235.1 uncultured Ruminococcus sp. | reverse complement strand
TGTTCGCTATGGATTTGGTGAGTAGAAAGAAAGTTTATCAGCCTTGAAACCTCCTGCATATTTTTGATTTCTGCCCAGTTCAACAAGCCTTTGGAAGTCCGAAAAACTTCATTTGATGTATCAATGATTTTCGTATGTACATTTCGTCCACTGACACCCGTTTTAAGAAAAAGATATTGCTCAATTCTTTTTCTTATCTGCGGCTCGTCATAATACCATCCGAGAGTACGTCCTCTTGAAAATCTTTCTTGACCTTCCATGCGGAATTTTATCTTGATGACATTCTGAGGAGTGTAAACACATTCGATATTTTTGGCTCTGATCTTTTCAAGAAAATCATCAAAGCTCTCGCTCTGCATAATCGTTTCATCAATCGCATTTCGGAGTTTAGACTTCCACGATTTTCCCTGTGTATCCTGCTGCCATTCGTAATAACATTTGCCCTTATTCTCCTGCGGATTTTCGATAACAGATATACCGTTTTCTCTGCACAATTCATCACTGGCATTTCGTAAATTCTCCCACGATTTACCGCCACGGTTTTCCGTATATTCAAAGCTTTTGAAATCCTCAAAGCTGACGTTATTGAAGATAATATGGTTGTGGATATTATCCTTGTCAACATGGGTAGCGATGATATACTGAAACTTTCCTTTCAGAAATCTTTCCGCAAGCTCTTCACCGATTTTTATAGCCTGTTCCGGTGTAACTTCCTTGCCATGAAAAGATTGATAGATATGCTGTGCAAGCACTGTTCCTCTGCCACTTCCAAGAGAACGGATTTGAAGAAATTCGTCTGCTGCCTTTTCAAAATCCGTTGAGCAGTTATAGCTGTTGATGTATAAGCCTTTTTCGGTCTTATCGGGATTCATAATATACGCTATTGCTTTAGAGAGAGTAGTACGGATTGGATGGACGTTAGTGACTGCCATATCTCGTTTACCACCTCTTTCAGATAATCAAAATCATCATCATACATTCGGCTCGTTGCATTAACTCTGATCGCCATCTGATTGATGTTCTTTTGTATGCCGACAAGAGATTTCCGAAGCTTTTTCAAGTCCTGATTTTCGTAATTGACTATAACTCCTGTGATAGCCATCTTGCGAAGATATGCTCCTGTGGAGCTGCTCTGTGCAAGCTGTGCTTTTTTCAGAATGAATTCCTTTTCATCAGGTGTCACTCGCATTGTTAAATATACATCTCGCTTAATATCATTTTTCAAAAAATCACCTCCAAACGCTAATCGATATTAGCAGAAAATCTGTCAGCTACAACGGGGTCTTAGGGGCTGTCCCCTAACAAGCACAATGCCTGACGGAAAGGAGGGCATTTTTGCGAAGTGTGACACACTTCGCAGTGCTTGCTATTCTTGAAAACCGTAAAATCCCGATTTCCACCGCAGGCTTATAAACCCTCCTATAAATAAGCCGAAAAAATCCCAAAATCGCACCCCTATTCTTACAAAAAAATTGAAAAAATTTTCAAAATCGTTGATTTGCACAAAATAATGTGATATTCTTATTACATCAATCATTTGTATGTTCGTTCGATGTTTAGCAAGGAGTGTTAGACAAAGAATGAACGACAACAATAATACAAAAAATTATCCTCCTGATTTCCGAAAGAAAGTACGGCAGTTGGATCGCCAAACACGATATATTTTGCACGAACGTGAGGGCGGCAAGGGCAGACGAAAAATTATCGGATTTGATGAACGATATATGCAGGAGAAAAGCTCACCGACGCTGATAGAGGATATGATAACCGCAAGAGATATGCACCTTGCACTTGACCGTGCATTAGCTGAGTTGACCGCCGAAGAAGATCAGATTATTACAGAATGTTTTTTTGAGGGCGAAAGAGTTAATTATACAAAGCTTGCCAAAAAGCACGGTATAAGCAGACAGGTGTATTGCCGAAAGAGAAAACGCATATTACAGAAGCTAAGAAAATCGGTCATAACGCACTATACACAAATCTCCAACTTGTGCAAAACGCTGAATTTTTAGAAAAATGCGTTTTTAGGGGGTGCGATTTCGCATTTTTTTCGGCTTGTTATTAGAGGGGTAATTCTCTCTGTGCGTTAATTTGTACTACCTCGCTTGCATTTTGGAGCGGATTGTGGTATTGTAGTGAAACACGAATTTCAACTTTGCCTGTTTGCGGAAAGGAGTAATGTTAATGCAAACAGGACAATACAAGATTACTGCACTTTATGCTCGTCTGTCCTCGGACGATGAGCTGCAAGGTGACAGTAACAGCATAATCCACCAAAAGCAAATTCTTGAGGAATATGCAGCTACCAATGGTTTGGGAAATTGTCAGTTCTATGTTGACGATGGCTTTTCGGGAACAAACTTTGATCGTCCTGATTTCCAGAGAATGATTGAAGATATCGAAAGTCAGATTGTCGGCACTGTGATTGTCAAAGGCCTGTCCCGACTTGGAAGAAATTACTATCAGGTGGGATACTATACCGAGAAGTTTTTCTTGGAACACAACATCAGGTTTATTTCTATAACCGACAATGTTGACAGTATCAACGGAACGAATGAATTTGCACCGTTCCATAATCTGATCAATGACTTCTATGCAAAGGACATAGCCAAAAAGCAAAAGGCTGTAATAGAAAGCAAAGGTAACGCAGGACAACGATTGACCACGAGGGCGATTTATGGCTATCAAAAAGATGAAAACGGTCAATGGATGGTTGATGAAGAAGCAGCTTCGGTTGTCAGGAAAATTTTTGAGTTATGTGCAAGCGGAAAAGGTGTACAGCAGATTGCAAATTATCTTTTTGCTAACGGGATAAAAAATCCCACAGCGTACAAAGGCAAAGCTAAAGAAGGTAGCGTTGCAGAACGTAATCCATATCTTTGGTCAGCACAAACAGTTTCGCAAATTTTGAGCAAACAAGAATACTGCGGTGACACTGTTAATTTCCGCTATCGCAAGAAGGGACTGTGCAGCAAGATCATTGTAAAGAACAGTCCCGAAGACATAAAGGTTTTTGAGGACACACACGAAGCAATTATCAGCAGAGAACTCTTTGACAAAGTGCAGCAACTCAGGAGTAAAAAACGCCGCAGAGCAATTATTGAAACCCCTGTGCTTTTTGAAGAAGCATACTGCTCAGACTGCGGCAGCAGAATGTTGATTATACGTTCACGGAATTATCATCCGGCAGCGTATGTTTGCTCCACCTATCGCAAGGCACTTACCATAAGAGAACGTTCCTGCACTTCTCACTACATCACCGAAAAGGTTCTTGCAGATATTGTTCTGAAAATGATCAATCAGCTTTTGGAAACAGCAAGAAAAAGTCCCGAAGAATTTCAGAAGATCATATCCTCTGAGTTTACAAAACAAAACGGACTGACACAGGCTGAAATAAAAAAAGAAATCTCGTCCGCACAAAAAAGAACAGACGAGATAGATCAGATCATTAAATCATTGTATGAGGACAAGGTGAAAGGAAATATTTCTCTTGAAATTTTTCAGAAGCTTTCTTCCGAATACTGTTCAGAGCAAAAAAGCCTGACGGCAAAAATCTTAGACTGCAACAAGAAAATAGCGGAACTCGGTAAAACAAGAGAAGCTATGAAGGGTTTTTTTGATGTAATTGACAGCTATTGCACAAAAGGCGAAATCGGAGAGCTGACAAAGGAGATAGTTGAGGACTTTATTGACCATATCGTTATTAGCCAAGAAAAAAAGGCTGACGGCAAGCGTCAACCTAAAATCTACTTTAGAGGGATTGGTTTATTAAGTGAAGATGTGCTTCGCTAAAACAATTAACAGTAGCGAATAGTGAATAATATTTGCGTATTTGCTGCTTTGGCATTTTGCCGGAAGTAAACAGCAATACGTAAATATCTGAATCAGCGTAACAAAGCCGCTCACGCTCACACGAAACCTGCCGCCGCTATGAAAATAAGCGAGCACGCCGCAGGCAGCGCAGCGTAGGAAAGCGAGTGCAGTAAGCGAGCACGCACACCGAGAAGATTTCAAAAGAGGAGAACCTTAAGGGGAGGGGCAGCGCCCCTCCTCTTATGGGTCTTCTCTTTTGCCGCGTCCGCATCCTGCGGACGCCTGCGTCGACAGCAGAGGTACGTAAGAATCAGAATCAGAGTAACGAAGCTGCTCACGCTGTTCCTTTTATCTGTACATAATTTCAATAGTTCCGTCTCCGATCATTATTTTTTCGATGAATGTATGTGCAATGAGCTTTTTCTGCTCAAAATCCAGACTCCCCCATTCTGTAAGCTGAGACTTTATTTTCTTCGTTTCATTTTCAGCTCTGCCGTCACCCTGAAGCTGCCTGAGCTTTTCCCGAAGCTCCTTGCTGTCAGAATCAAGCATAGATATCCTTTCATTTATATAATGCATCAGCCCTTCTCCTGCATCCGCTACCTTTTCCATCAGCTTTGCGATCTCCTCTTTATTTTTTGAAAGCCTGATCTTCAGCCCGTTTTCCTCTGCTGTAACGCTTCTGCTTTTTTCTGCCTGTGTAAAATCAAAGCTTCTTATCCTCTCTGTAAGACTGTTCATTACAGCTGCTTCAATCTCGTCAAAGGTCACCGACCTTGTCCGTCCCTGACAGCAGTGTTCCTTTCTCCCTGTGCAGCTGATATACCGCTTTCCGTTTTTCTGACCGCCAACTGCTGTAACAGCCTTCTGACAGAAGCTGCATTTTGTCAGACCTGTGAGCCATGTGTTCTTTCCGCTTCCGCTGCGGCTCAGCGGCTTGTTTTTGTCCAGCTCCCTCTGCACCGCCAGCCATTCGGCGGAGGAAATTATCCCCTCGTGCAGATTCATCTGTACATTTTCACCTCTGAGATCGGAAAATTTCCGCACGGTCTTTCCCTTTCGTCTTCCATATACTGTGCAGCCATAGATACCCACAAAGCTTTCTACCGGCTGATCTACTACAGCTCCCTTTGAAACAAGATAATCATATACCTGCGCATCCGCCCGTACATAAACTGTATTCCGCAGTATACGGCTTACTGATACCGCTGTAAAGGGGTTTCCTCTGTTTGTAAGCATATTTTTTTCATTAAGGAGCTTCGCTATCCTGCCAAGGCTTCTGTTCATCCGGTAGTCGGTATACATCCATCTGACATTTCTGAGCTTTTCGGGATGTCCGCTGTCCGGCTCAAGCATATGAGTATGGATGCCGTCAATGACGATCTCCCTTCTCTGAAAGCCATAGGGCGCAGCTCCGGCAAGATACAGTCCTTTTTTTGCACGCTCATAAAAGTTGTCCCTGACACGCTTCTGTATCATGTTCCTCTCAAGCTCAGCAAAAACCATGATTATCTGAAGCGTAGCCTTTCCCATGGCAGTTGAAGTATCAAACTGCTCGCAGCAGGATACGAATTCCACCTGACGTTTTTCAAATTCGCTGTATATCCCGACAAAATCAAGCAGCGAACGGCTTATCCTGTCAACCTTATAGACAATGACCTTTGTGATCCTTCCCATTCTGACAGCCTTCATCATTTTTTCAAAGCCCGGACGGTTTGTATTCGCTCCGGTAAAGCCCTTGTCAGAAAATACAGTATACTCTGCTTCTCCGATTACCCTTATGCAGGTTTCCCGTTGCTGCTCAATGGAAATGCTGTCCTTTTTATCGACCGACTGACGGCAGTAAATTCCTATCATCACTGTCTCCCCCATGACCGCTTTTCAGTATTTCAAGGCATAATTCAGTTATCTCTGTGCAGAAGCTGTGCAACTCATCCCTGCTGCGTACAGGAATATACTCTGTCACGGCAAGCTGTCCTGAAATGAAACTCCGGGTTTTATATTCTCCCCTGCCCGATGGATTATTCAAAGCAAATGACCTCTTTTCTATTTCTGAGCTTTTCAATTATTATTCTGCTGTGCCGGAGATAATTACTGCCATATAGCAAATATAGTCGCCTTAACAAAATTTAAAGTTTCGCAGGGGCCTTTACAAAGGCTTGCGGCGACCAGAGGCAGAGCCTCTGGTCGCCGACCGCAGTCGGCGAAATCTCCTGCATGAGAATCGCTCGTGCCGGGGGTGAATTCCAAAACAGTCCGGTGGACTGTTTTGGAAGAGGGGACGCCCTGCGAAAGAGGGCGTCCCCTTGCAGCAGGCATGAGAAAAGTTGCCTTGCTGGCGCAAGGCAGCAAAGTATAAAACCTTAAATTGACGCCATTGCCCAAAATGAAGGAAGGGGAATTCTGGGGACGGCGGCGGATTGTAAATAATAAAACCAAGATTCTTACAACCTATTTCACGGATTCGGGCATAAAAAAATTTATAAATTCAGACAAAAAGCTATTGACAAACATAAAACGATATGCTATATTGAAATTGTACTAATTGATATAGTACAATCAGACACAGTTAATACACTGCTCCCTGTGAACGCATATGTAAAAACCTTAGTTTTTATGCGGTTTTCCGGAGGTCATTTCATTAAAAAGCTTTTGCATTGTGTACCACACGATGTAATACACAGGAAGCACATATTCAACGGAAAGGAGGAATCAGCTTGTTCAGTATGTTCAATATAAATTATCAGAGCGGCGAACCTATCTATCAGCAGATCTACAATGAGGTCGTCAAGGAGATATCCCTCGGAATACTCTGTCCCCATGAAAAGCTTGCCGCTGTACGGGAGCTTGCTTCAACGCTTGGTATCAATCCCAATACAGTTTCAAAGGCATATCAGCTACTTGAACAGAACGGCTATATATACTCGTCGGTCGGCAAGGGCTCGTTTGTCAGCGATAACTCGGGTATGCTTGCAGGGCTGAAGGAAAACAGCGTAAAACGTATCAGAAAGGAAATCAGAACAGCCTGCAACCTTGGCATTTCATATGATGAGGTTGTGAATATTGCTGATGATATCTATAACGGAGGTGGCAAAAGCTAATGCTTGAAATAAAGAATATCACAAAACGCTTCGGAGAAAAGACTGCGCTTGAAAAGCTTTCATTCACAGTTCCCGAGGGTTCGGTTTTCGGTCTGATAGGATCAAACGGCTCGGGAAAATCCACATTGCTCAGGATAATCTCGGGAGTTTTCAGACCGGACGAGGGCAGCGCCGAAATTGACGGGGAGTGCACCTTTGAAAATCCCGGTGTCAAGGAAAAATGCTTTTTTATATCGGATTATCCTTATTACTACAATAATTCCACCGTTGAGAGCCTTGTGAATTTCTACCGGGACCTTTACCCCACATGGAACGAGGAAAAATACAAAAAGCTCTGCACGATCTTCCCAATCGGCACAAAGGACAGGATCGTCAATATGTCAAAGGGTATGCAGCGTCAGGCTGCGCTGATGATAGCGCTTTCGGTTTGTCCGAAATATATACTGCTGGACGAGATATTTGACGGACTGGACCCTGTCGTAAGACAGCTTATCAAAAAGCTTCTCATGGAGCTTGTAGCTGAAAATAAGACAACGGTCATCATTGCTTCACACAACCTCAGAGAGCTTGAGGATGTGTGCGATCATATCGGTCTTATACATAAGGGCGGCATCGTAATGGAAAAGGAGCTTGATGAGGCAAAGCTCGGAATACACCGTATTCAGGCTGTCTTTGAAGAAGAGAAAAGCGAGGAATTTTTAAAGGAGCTTGATGTTGTCAGCCTTAAAAAACAGGGTAAGATGTTAATGCTTACCGTAAAGGGCGACGGTCAGACAATCGAGGAAAAAATAAGGGCGCAGAAGCCTGTTTATATGGAAATGCTTCCCCTTACGCTTGAGGAAGTATTTATCAGTGAAATGGAGGCGGTAGGTTATGACATCAACAACATCCTCGAAAAATAAACATTTCGGAAGGCTTTTTAAATGGGCATTCGCAAGAAATAAAACTATTATGATAGTTTTTGCTGTACTGATGGCGGTTGGAATAGTGATCGACCTGTACGGCATGACGAAGATATCGGCTTTCTCATCTGACGATCAGCTAATATCAGCCTACGGACAGATCGGTTATTTTTCAATACTTATCGCTCAGACGGGAGCAATACTGTTTTCACTCATCTCTGCATCCCATACCTTTTCATTCCTGCATAATAAGCGCAGCACAGATATGTTCGGTGCTATCCCGGCAACAAGAAGCACTCTGTTTTTTTCACATCTTGCCGGAGGCTGCACCTCAGTGGCAATACCCTTTGCCGCAGGCAGCCTTGCTGTAACGGCGTTTACCTGCCGCACAGTGGATATGCTTGCAATGGATATCTGCTTCATACTTTTCGGAATAATAAGCATCGCCGCAATATACAGCTTTTCCGCACTTATCGCATACTGCTGCGGCACAAAGCTTGATACCGCTATAATCGTCCTCGGCGCAAATGCTATCTATATCGGAGTCGTTACAATATTCTGGAGTCTGGCGACCTCCATGATCCCGGGAAGCTCCTTCGAGCATATTCTGAATACTCCGGTAATGACACTGCTTTCACCCATCTGCTTCGGCTATTTTCTTGATATCTACTACCTCGGCGGTCAGACAACAGCGCTCTGGACAACTCTTATCTGGAGCACCATCTATATCGCAGGAATAGTATTCCTCGGAAGCTTTGCCGCTAAAAGACGCAGGGCTGAAACTGCCCAGAGCGAATTCAATGTAAAATGGCTTCCAACCGTCATCAAGGTCGGAATATCTGTTCTCGGCGGCGGCTTTGCCGGAATGATAGCAGCTTATTCATTCAGCGCAGGCTCATCCGGCATTTTTGTATTCAGCTTCTGGTATATTCTGGTGGGATTTGTTTCCTTCATAATTCTTCATCTTATATTCTCAAGAGGCTTCAAGGGAAAATTCCTTCCCTCTCTTATCGCTTATGTCTGCACAACAGCTGTATCCATCGGTCTTGTGCTCCTTCTGACAACAGGAATGGGTATCGACACCTATATACCCTCTGCCTCAAATATCAGCCGCATTGAATTCGGCGGCTATCTGTATTCGGGTGAGCTGTATTCATTCAGTGACCCTGAAAACATCGAAACGATCACAGAGATACATAAGCTCATTACAGACGGCATCCAGAAGGAATACAAGCGTCCCTACCGGATCGGATCAACAGATATCGAAAGAAAATATAATTATTCCGTAGATTACACCTATAGTAATGAGATAGAGGAAAAGTATCCCCTGACCTCAAATACTTACTTCGTATTCACATACCACAAAAAAGTAGGCTTTACAACCAACAGGAGCTATGCTGTGGGAAATTTTAATTCAGAGTATTATGATTTTGACAAGCTTGAGGAGCTTCTGAAAAAGCTTTACAGCTCTGATGAATACAAAAAAGCAGTTACCCCTGTTCTCTGGAACGAGGAAGGTGTAAAGAGAAACGGCAAGCTTCCCAAAAGTGTAAAGCTCACACGTTATAATGCGGAAATGATCTACGGATATAATGACGAAAATCCGGTATACACATATACTCCCGATGATTTTGCTCACAATCTCAGCACGGACGAAGGCTTCCTGAACGGTCTTTTTGACGCTATGAGAAAGGATGTTCTTGCCGACAAGAATTATGACCGTTACCTTCTTTTTGGTTCAGATTATATACTGAATGGCTCAAACATCCCGGGCAAGCCGTATGGCGACGGTTATCTTGGCATTGAGATTGTATATCCGGACAGCATAAATGATTTCGTACGTTCCCCGTATGTACTCAGTGATTCAAAAACTATTAATCTCACTATTCCGGAAAAATATACGAATACCATCAGCTATCTTGAAGCAAACGGCTACAGCGTAAGATAAAACAGGCATACGTTCTCAGAAAAGCAGCAGCAGTATCAGTACACGATACGGCTGCTGCTTCAACTATTTTTGTCAATCGGAACAAAAACTACCTTTTGGGTATAGATTATTACAAATACCTGAATCCGTGAAATTGAATTAAATCTTTTTTTAAACCTTCCGGGTTTTCATTTCAGCCAGGCGGCAGACGTGCGCAGCACGCCTGCCGCCGTCCCCTGAAGTCTCCCCCTTCCCTTTGGGAAGGGGGACGGGGGGATGGGCAGGAGAAGCTGCACCTTATGGGTGAA
>CACWVH010000125.1 GCA_902764235.1 uncultured Ruminococcus sp. | reverse complement strand
ACCAGGGGCGCCGGTCTCACCTGCCGGTTCGGTCGGTGCTTCTGCCTGCGGCAGAGGTGTCCACCGGACACCCGCACCCCATGGACCCCGCAGCCTTTGTAAAGGCTGGCGAAACTTTAAATTTTGTTAAGTTGACGCCATTGGTGGGAAGGGGGAGAGTTAAGTGAACGGTGTCAGGCGGGCGCAGCCCGCCTGACACCCGGATAAAACATAACCAGGAGGATCTATCAAAAATCCTTTCGACAATATCACGGATTCAGGTATTATTTACCGCTTTTTGCGCATAATAATACCGAAAGCGAGGAATTGACATGACACTTATAAAATGCTGCGAAAGCTGCGTATACCAGAAGGACGGAATGTGCTGTCTTGACCATGTTTCAGGTGTCACCAATCTGTCACATACCGGCTGCATCCACAGACTTATCATGCCAGGCGTCAGCCAGCCGGAATGCATGAAAGCTGCTCCGCTGAGTGACAGCGTCAGCGTGCAAGAGCCGCCACCGCATCACGGATCGTTCTGACTCCTGTGACCTGTATCTCTGCATCCTCAGGGAGATTCAGGTTTTTCAGATTGTGATAGGGCAGAATACATCTTGTAAAGCCGAGTCTTGCAGCCTCTGTGACCCTGAGCGCTGCATGACTTACCGCTCTGATCTCACCTGTCAGACCTACCTCTCCGAAGGCAAGGAGATCCTCCGGCACTACTATATCCTTGAGGCTGCTGACAAGCGCTATCGCTACCGCAAGGTCAGCCGCCGGCTCATCAAGCCGCAGTCCGCCTATAACATTAACATAGGCGTCAAGGCTTGAGAAATAATATCCGCACCTTTTTTCAAGCACTGCAAGAAGCATACTCATTCTGTTATAATCAAAGCCGGTGGACATTCTTCTTGCATTTCCGTAGCCTGAATTTGTCACAAGCCCCTGTATCTCCGCAAGTATCGGTCTGCTTCCCTCCATCGGGCAGGCAACACAGGTTCCGCTGACATTTTTCGGTCTGCCGGAAAGAAGCATCATTGACGGATTTTCCACCTCTGAAAGTCCGCTGTCACCCATGCGGAAAACTCCTATTTCATTTGTCGAGCCGTAGCGGTTCTTTACAGCTCTGAGTATGCGGTATGACATCTGCTTGTCGCCCTCGAAATACAGCACTGCGTCAACGATATGCTCAAGCACCTTCGGACCTGCTATAGCTCCGTCCTTATTCACATGGCCTACTATAATACACGGTATATCCAGGGATTTTGACGCCCTCATAAGTATGCTGGTACACTCCCTGACCTGTGTGACGCTTCCGGGAGATGAGCTCAGCTCCGCAAAATTCATCGTCTGGATAGAGTCGATCATAACAAGATCGGGCTTTTCGCTTTGTATCCTGTCGGCGACCGCCTGCACATCCGTCTCCGTCATTACATAAAGATTTTCACAGTTTACCCCCAGTCTTGTCGCACGCAGCTTTATCTGGCGTTTTGATTCCTCGCCTGAGATATAGAGTATTTTCAGTATTTTGCCAAGATGGCTGCATATCTGAAGGAGTATCGTTGATTTTCCGATTCCGGGATCGCCGCCGAGAAGAACCAGCGAGCCTTTTACTATTCCGCCGCCGAGTACCCTGTCAAGCTCCTTTGAGCCTGTGAAATAGCGGTATTCATCCTCTGTTGATATCTGTGTGATAGGCACTGCAGCAGCTGAGGGTCTTGCACGGACAACTGCTGAGCTTTTGCTTTTGCCGTAGCTTTCCCTTATTTCCTCGCTCATTGTATTCCACTGTCCGCAGCCCGGACATTTGCCGAACCATTTTGCGCTTTCATAGCCGCATTCCGAACATATATATATTGTTTTTATCTTTTCTGCCATTTTTTCCTCCCTTATACCATTCTTTGATAGAAGGTGAAATATTTTCTATCAAAGAAAAAACAATCTTCGTTTCAAAGCCTGCTTGTGAGTCTAAAAAATTGAATTGCAAAGTCTGTCTTTTAATGAAGATTAGTATTTGTTTCTGCACGCTGAAAAAGGGCATCCGCCGAAGCAGATGCCTGTGATTTACTGTTCTGGGTTTGTTTCAGGCTCGCCGGGCTTTTCAGGATATCTCAGAGTCGGTACTCCGCCCTTTGCAAGCTGAGGATCCTCGTCCTCATCAAGCGGAAGTGAATTCTTGATATAGAAATTCTCCTTGATCTCTGTAAGCCTGTCAAGATTCCTGCACAGCCTGAGATATATATTCTCAAGCCTGTCGTCAAGCGTCACGGTACCGATCTTTATATCACGGCGCAGATAGGTCAAGTCCTCACGGAATAGCTTGATCTCCTTTTCGATATCGTCGATCAGCATTATGGTATCCATTGCCTTTTCCTGTGCTTCGTCAATAACGCCGTGCGCCCTCAGCTCAGCGTTCATCTTTATCTTTACAAGACTTTCCTGAAGCTCGTCATATCTTTTTGCCTTGATGACAAGTGCGTCATACTGCTCCTGAAGCTGACGCTTTTCGCCAAGTCTCAGCTCAAGCTCCTTCTGATAAGCTTCGATATCATTTTCACGCTGCCCTATTGTTTCGGCAAGACGCATCTGTGTCTCCTGAAGAGAACGGTACAGCGCATTTCTTGACGCTGTCATCTCTATCAGGGCAATATTCTTATCTGTCGCCTCAAGCTCAGCCTTTTCCAGCTTTCTCTGAAGAAAATCTATCTGTTCCTCGGGAGTAAGCTTTGAATCAGTAATATTTCTGATCTCATCCTGAGCCGCATTTTCCTGTGATGCCTCTGCAATTTCTCTTTCCTCAATTTTCTCCTCACTGATAAGCTTTATTTCTTCTGCCATCGGTGTCACCCCTTTAACATACATATCCGCTTTGCCTTTGGATTCCGGCAGATATGTATTTATCCGTTTTCACAGCAGTGTATGCTGCAATTTTTGATGATATAGATAATTATAACATATTTTCATATCGCAAATCAACAATTTAAACAAAAAATATAAAAATTATTACTTAAACGATTATTACTTAAACATCACACATCAAATATTCTGGCAGACTCCGTGTTTATCATGCCTGAAAGCATTTTTATTATTGTATTTTTCCACTCGCCTACGGAGGGCGAAAAATACAATTCTCATGAATAATAGCCGGAGGTTTGAGTTTATTAAAACAAAAAATCAACAGTCATCATATTCAGCCAAGTCGTCCGAACATCTTTTCTATTTCATACTTTTTCATAAAGAAATATATCGGTCTGCCGTGAGGGCAATAGCGTATTTCCGGATTATTTTCAAGAGTCATCACAAGCTCGATAAGCTCCTGCGGGTGGCTCTTATTGCCGCCCTTTATTGCGGCACGGCAGGCGGTATTCGCATATATCCACTCCATTTTTTCTGAAAGAATAAGCTTTTTATGCTTGCAAAGATAATCTGCTATCTCCTGAAAGCTTTCTGTTATGTCAACTGTTTCCATCATCACAGGGACAGAGCGGAGCAGTATCGTCCTCTCCCCGAAGCAGTCCACCTCAAAGCCTGCTTCAAGCAGCATCTCACGGTTATCCAGAACTGTCTGTGCCTCATCCTTTTCAAGAGTTACTGACACCGGCTCTAAAAGCAGCTGGGGCGCAAGTCCTGTCTGACGTCCCTTGAGCCGCTCATAGATCAGCCTTTCATGTGCTGCGTGCTTGTCTATGAACATCACCCTGTCGCTTCCGTATTCTATTATTATATATGTCGAGAATATCTCACCGATATAGCGTATCGGCGTTTCCCTCTTTTCCTCGTCAACTATTTTTACGTTCTGTCCGCTTACTGTCGCCGTCTGCTCAGGCAGCACGTCCGGAATACTGTCCGGCTCTTCATACTGAGTTGCTTCTTCATCAAAGCCCGGCTGCATATACTCCTCTGTTTTTTCCTCTGCCGTCTTTTTCAGCGGAAAATTCAGAACAACTGCTTCATCCTCATCTTCGTCTGCCGCAGCAGGGTCGGCTGCGCTATCATCCGTTATTTGCTCTGACTCATCCTTCCTGAAAAGCTCCTCAAGATCAGCAGAATAAATTTCCTCCTGACGCAGCTTATCCGCTCCGCTGCCGTCATCTGTATGAACTATGGGCTTCGGGTCTGTTCGTGAGGATATCTCACTGAGCCTTTGCGCCTCATCTCCTGCAGCTGCTGACGGACGGTTTTTCATAGCATCGGGCAGACCGCTGAAAAGAGTGCCTGCCTCAAATTTACGCTCAGCCTTCTGAGTGCCGTATGAAAAGCCCAGCTGAGACGCCTTATCAACAGGCGGTATCAGAAGCTGCGGCTCTGTATACTGGGGCTTTTTGCCGAAAAGCTCCTCTGCATTTCTTGTGTCATACTGCATGACAGCGCTTCGCACACCGTGATATACTGCCTCATAAACCGGCGCTTCATTGGTAAATCTGACCTCAAGCTTCGCCGGGTGGACATTTACATCAAGCATTGAGCAGTTCATCGTGAGCATCAGCACACAGGAAGGATATTTCCCCACCATGATGCTGCCCCTGTATGCCTGTTCAACAGCAGCCATAGCAGTTTTGGAGCGGACATATCTTCCGTTGATATAGAACATCTGCATACTGCGGTTTGCCTTGACGGAAGCCGCAGGCTTTGTGACAAAGCCCTGCACCTTAATATTATTTCTTTCGTAGGAAACAGGCATAAGACTGTCAAAAAACTGACGTCCGAAAACCTGATATACAGCGTTTTCGAGCTTTCCGTCACCCTGAGTTTTCATTATCTGTCTGCCGTCACGGATGAAGGTGAAGCTTATCTCCGGGTGCGAGAGCGCTATCCTGTCGATGAGAACAGAAACAGCATTTCCCTCACTGATATCACGCTTGAGGAATTTCATCCTGGCAGGCACGTTATAGAAAATATCCCTGACGATAAATGTAGTGCCCTGAGGGCAGCCGATTTCACCGAAGCTTTTTTCCTCGCTTCCCTCAATGCAGTAATGAACGCCGGTCTGCTCCTCGTAATGCTTTGTCAGTATCTCCACCTTTGAAACAGCGCAGATGGATGCAAGCGCTTCACCCCGGAAGCCGAGGGTATCTATCGCATCCAGGTCATCCTTTACGGTGATCTTGCTTGTTGCATGGCGCAGAAAAGCCTGACGGACATCCTCTGCTCGTATTCCGCAGCCGTCATCGCTTACACGCATGAAGGTCGTTCCGCCGTTTTGTATTTCAACTGTAATATTTCTTGAGCAGGCATCAATACTGTTTTCAACCAGCTCCTTTATGACTGAGCTTGGACGCTCTATCACCTCACCGGCTGCAATCAGCTCAGCAATATTCTTTGGCAATACGTTTATTATTCCCATTTTTTCCTCCTTCCAAACGGAAACGCTCACTGCGTTCGCTCAATGAATAATTTAACAACCAGTACACCATCCGGCGAAATCTTTTACAAGCTTCTCACCATTAGCTTTGATGTTCTGTTCAGCTATTTTATCATAGTATTCTAACTCATGAATAATAACGGGCAATTCCTTACCAAATTTTCGGGTCAATAATCCCTGTTCATGGATATCACGGACTATATCAATCAGTATAGATACGAAAGCATTAGTAATATCCTGAGTTTTCTCCATTAATTCTTCATTGTCCCAGGAAATTTCATCATCTTCAAAATACGGAAGTCCACTTGTTATTATCCATTTCTTTACTGTTTCAGCAGTTTCATCTTCACCAAAAACAAAGAATTCATTTTGAAGCCAGAACGCATAATTCCACCTTGCTTCTTCTTCGTCAGAAGCAAATTCTGTTGTTGACCGGACCTGACCTTCAGTATTATATCCAAGTGTTACAGTAGGTTTGCAAGGGTTATCATTACTATCATATACAAAAAGAGAGATAACATATATATCTGTATCCGTCCAGGCGTTAATATTGTCAACAATAAGCTGTTTGATTTGCTCTTTCATAAGATACCTCCGTTAAAAAATATCGTACACCGTTACTTTACCGTTTAAACAAAAGTAAGCAGTGGAAACGCTCACTGCGTTCACTTAATGAATAATGAATAATTCAGCGGCAAGCCGCCGCTCC
>CACWVH010000124.1:6090-9826 GCA_902764235.1 uncultured Ruminococcus sp. | reverse complement strand
TATGGGTGAACAGCTTAAAAACCTGAAATGCATAAAACAACGCATTATCTCAGGTTTTTTCAGAACAATCAATAATGAGTTTCACGGATTCAGGTTATAATAAAGGTGAATTCTGTAAAGGAGAGAAATGATTATGACAAACGAACAACTATTCACTGAAGAATTTGAAGAAGAATATGGCTACAAATATAGTAAAACATTTCAGGAAGTATATACATACTGTAAGGCAGGAAGCCGACATTTTTTAACGGAAACTCGTAATAATTTTGAAGAAAACTGCATTAAACATATAAAAATAAAAATTTACGGGATACCTTATGATGCTGATGATGCGACTGCTGATGAAATGACAACCTATCCCGGTAAGGCAATAAAAGTCGGAACTATCGAAGGATATCTTATTCTTGCAAAGATAATTGAAAAAAGAGGATATAATCTTTATGATCTCTGTGACGAAAAAAGTTCAGAACTTGAATTTATTATTTCCGCACTTTGTGAGAGTGGGGGCGTAATGAAGGCAAATAATATAACCGAGCCAATCGACATTTTCTATCTCCACGAAATTAGTTTTGAAAACAAAGAATTTGAAGATCAGCTCTATCATGATATTTTAAGCAGTATGCAAGATATAGTAATGAGTCACACGAATGTTTATCCCGAAATGCTCGTTTACTACCCTGCACCGCTTCCGTATGATAACAGACTGGATCAGATACAAAGAGCGATAGCTACAGAAGCGGCAGGACAGACAATAGAGTACAGTCTGAAAACTGACGCCATACGCTCCGACCCAACCATAGATTCTGATTATGAAGATGAGGAACGCCTTGCAATAACAGAGGATCAAATCAATATGGTACTTGGAAACAGAGTGCAGGGACAGACATATCCCGAAGAAGCAAAAAATATGGCAATATGGAATGAATTTGAATTTGCAGGTTTCGACGAGTGGAAAAATACGAGGGTTTTATATTATATTGACGAAGGGTAACAGAAAAACATCCCCTGTAGGCATACACACAGTTGCCTGCGGGGAATGTTTATTATTTTACATATTCTTCAATTACACACTCATGCTTTTTATCCGTGCTGTCCTTGTCATAATTAATTCCGACAAGAAGCATTCTGTCATAGTCCTTTACGGCATCGGGATAGTGTCTGTCTTTGATCTGCTTTATCGCACTGTCGGCAGATTTATCATATTTCAGCTCGATAATGATAGGGATACCCGTTGGGTTCTGGAAATTCGGAAGCAGAAGAATATCTGCAAAGCCGTTTCCGGAGGGCATCTCCTGAATTACCGTGTATTTTTCTCTCGCATAGAAATAAGAGAGCAGCACTGTGTAACGCAGAGCCTGTTCATTGTTGTAATGCTTCGGGTCGCAGTTTTCACGGTGTATAACTCCGATACGATTCGCAACCTCACCAGCCTTGCCGTTAATCGTCAGTTCTAAAAGCTCCTTTGATTGTTGTATCGCATCAATACATTTTTTCCATTTACCTTCGGCACGCATACCAGTAACAAATTCGGCCCGAACTTCTTTATTTGGAATAAAAACTTCCTCAGTCTTTTGTAAATAGCTGAGATACCCTAAATGAACAAGTAATGTAAGAACATCGTCACGGCTGCTCATGGATGTCATATCATTCTGGAAGGTATTGATGTCGATCTTTACCCTTTGTCCCGCAAGAAGCCTTTCGGCAGCTTCTTGCAATCCATCCATATCCATAGCGATATATTTTGACAGTGCTTCATATGTCTCTGTCCGTGTCCAGTAATTATCATATCTTCCCATATCTATCGCTGCAACAACCGACCGCGGGCAATAAAGATGTATGCTTTCATCAACCTGATAACCATTGTACCAATAACGCATTTCATTGATGTCTTTATGATAACGCTCGCAAAGCTCTGCTACCTCGTTTTCGGAAAAACCAGTAAACTCAGCCATTTTTCCGGAATTGGTCATAGAATACTCTGTAAACATATTAAGTGCTGAATGAGTGCCGTATTTTTTGATTGGCAGGATACCGGTCATATATGCAAGAGCAACATAGCTTTGATCCTTGAGCCAGTCACGAATAAAATCAAGATATTTTTTCTGAGCATCCATGTCGTTACGGTGTTCCCGGAAAACGCAGTCCCATTCGTCTATCAGAATTACAAACGGAATTTTTTCTTCGGCGAAGATATCTTCCATGCAAAAGGAAAGCCCGCAGTCAAAATCAATATCTTCATAATGTTTATATGCTCTTTTAAAGTCTTTTATCAAACTACGCCTTAGCAGCGCCAGCAATTCATCCATAGAATTACTATTGCTGAGAAATCTCTGCATATTGATATGGATGACGTTATACTTGTTAAGATGCTTGTCCCATTCGGATGTCTGAGCTAATTTAAGTGACCCGAACATTTCTCTCGAATCGCAGCCTTTACTGTAATAGGCAGAGAGCATATTCAGATTTACGGATTTCCCAAAGCGTCTTGGACGGCTGACGCAGATAAAACGTTTTTCAGTTGCAAATAGATCATTTGTGTATTTTATCAGCATACTTTTATCAACAAAAGTATCGGTATTCAGCATCATCTGGTATCTGTCGTTATCAGGATTAAGATATATACCCATAACCAAACCTCCTTTGTTTCATAATATCATTAATACTATTATAATCTTTATTCTGGCTGAATACAAGTGCAGCCGCAAGATTTCTCCTGCGGCTGTCTGTTTTCATCCTAAAGCATATCTCCCGATTATTTTCGCTATTGTCATAGGAAACGCTTTCAGATCAGTTATATCCAAAAACGAATCCTCACCATAGCATCGTTTTATTTCCGGCTTATCGTCACCGATAGCCGCAGCAAGGAAGGTAATGCCTTTGTTAGAGTATTCTTTTCTGATACCCTGAAGATCAAGCTCCGCAGCTGTGCCGTAATAACCGCCGTCCGCAGGCTGCCCGTCAGAAACAACGATAAACAGCTTGCAGTCCTCGCTGCGTCTGGAAAGCTTTTCAGCTACAAAACGTACCGCACAGCCGTCACGGTTGCTGCCTCCGTCCTGAATGTTCATAAGACGGTATTTGTCATTACCGTCAATGCTGTCAAATTCAGCGAAGGAATAAAGGTTGACATTTCCATAACCTGTGTCATGTCCATAGATAGTTACGGGAATGCTCAGAGCGTTGCAGAAATCATAGACCACAAGCGTCATTGCCTGTGCTATCCTGATACGCTCACCGCACATACTGCCCGACATATCCACAAGTACACCGACTGCAAGACTTATCTCGTCATTCGGACGGTTTCTTTTGGTAAATATTTTGCCATCGCCACGATAATAAGCTGTATGGTCAAGACGGCTGCCCATCATAAGACCACGCGCTGTTGCCCCTCGCTGACGCTGCTTAATGACATTTATAATGCTTTTTTGCAGCATCTTTGAAATGGGTTTAAGTTCAGCCATTGCCCTGTCGTAAAGCTCATGCTCGCTTCCCGAAAGCTCTTTCTGTCTGTGAATGACAATATCCACATTCTTGTGTATATCTCCGAATTCAATATCCTTGACGCTCTTCTTTATCTCATCGAGAAGATCATCCTCGACTGCACTGTAAACGGCAGATTCTGCCGTTTGATTAACTATATTCCTGAATCCGTGAAATTGAATTAAATCTTTTTTTAAACCTTCCGGGTTTTCATTTCAGCCAGGCGGCAGGCGTGCGCAGCACGCCTGCCGCCGTC
>CACWVH010000124.1:0-6073 GCA_902764235.1 uncultured Ruminococcus sp. | reverse complement strand
TATGGGTGAACAACTTAAAAACCTGAAATGCATAAAACAACGCATTATCTCTGGGTTTTTCAGAACAATCAATAATGAGTTTCACGGATTCAGGTATATTCTCAAGCTCGTGATCGGCAGTTTCTGCAACATAGTCATTGTTATGGGTGACAGTTCCGCTTCCGTTACTGAGCATCTGCTCAACATCTGTTTTCAGATGCTCCAGACGCTCCTGTTCACCTTCGTTTTTTTCTGCTTCGATTTGGTCAATAAGAGAAATGCTGTTCATATTTTCCGGTGTTTCAGAGCAGTTTTCCATTTCAGAATCAAGCTTGCTGATGATCTCCTGAGCCGCCTTGCTCTGCGGTGTTTCAGTAGTATTTTCAGATGGATTTTCTGACTCAGCTTCTGATTCTTCGTCTTCTGACTTGCTTTCAGGCTCCTCCGGCATTTTATCTATCTTTTCCATAAACGGTTTTATATATTTCCAGCAATGTACAAGCATCAGATTGACACACATCAAGCGCTCTTTAGGGTTGTCATTGCTGAGTGCGTCATCCAGAACAGGTACTGCTTCCATAAGAAAATCTGTATATTCATTGGAAATGCCTTCCTGATTTTCAATATTGCCATAAATAACATATTGCAATAGCAGATTGTTGATGATACTTAAAGCGTCAAATTTATTGTCGATCATATCCTTCAGGGATGGTGACATTTCAGCCTGTCTGAGATTTTTAAGCTCAATACCGATAGCGACAGTTCCGGGAAAACGAAGCTTCATAAGCTGTTCAATATAACCATCCTCGATTATATTGGAAATGTGGAACGCAAGGTTTGATAAAAGCCTCAGCTTGTTCGGATTAGCCTCAACAAGTATGGCTTCAAGCTCCTTCAAAGCATCTTTGAGTTCCTTTGTACCGAACATTTTTGCAGTCATTTTTCTTGGATACAGTCTTCCGGATTCAAGATATTTTCCGTATCTCTTGGAAATATGAAAATCCGTAAACAAAATATGACCGACCTCATGTCCGATAATGCCGATATTGACAAGGTTTTTATGTCTTCTGTCCGTAAAGGAGCCTGTCAGATTATTTGCTGTGTTAATGTATATCTTGAAATTAGTAGTACATGCAATTTCCTTGTCGTTGGGGTTATAACTAAGCCTGACATAAGCACCTCTGCCGTATTTGCCTGAAATGTTATCGGCAATGCTTTGTAAATAGGAACGGTATGATGCTGAGCCGAAAAGCTCCGCATCAGTCAGCTTTGATTTTTTGTCAGCGATAAGACGCTGAATTTTCTTGGTATTCATTTTTAAAACCTCACTTTCTGATTTTGCAGAGAAGCGACGTGCACTTCTCTGCTTTGTCTTTCTGAACTCCATTTGTAAATGGTGATTTACCACGCATTTTCATCTGGAGTTTTAATTACTTTGAATTTGTCTATTTCGGGAATAAGTGCAAGAGAACTGCCGTTTTCCCAATGAACATGGATCTGAACAGCATCAAAAAACGATACTGTTCCGCACAGTCCTTCCGGCATCTGAGGCTCATCCTTCATACTGATAAGCCTGATCATATCACCGACTTTTACCCAAGGGTATTTACTTTCGCAGGTTATTGTCTGTTTCATAGCACCCTCACATTCTTTGCAGCATAGAAACAGATCTGTTGATATTTACATACAATTTGCCGCCAATACTGTCTGTACGGATGATCTCGTCGTTGCCTATGTATTTCAGCAGTCTTTTTGTCAGCTCGCAGAACTGTCCCTTATCGTCTGAAATAAGAATGCCGCCGTTATCAACATTGATGCGAAAATTGAAAAGTAATTCGTTAATAGTCATTCTGAAAACCTCTTTCATAAATAGTATTTGTCTGAAAAAATAAGTCTTCTTCTGCGGTGCGGAGTTCCTTCTACAAAGCAGTCGCAAAGCTCCGCAGGGCAGTTTCTCGGCTGTCCTGTATCAAGTGCATAACCGCAGTAAGGCTTACGCTGACTCGAATACATTTTCCATCTATAAACACAGTCTGCACATCTGCTCATAATGCTCCTCCTTTCAAGTTTCTGACGGCTAAAAGATAGTCGTCAATTCCTTTATACTTTCTGTCCCAAGTCACTCTTTTAGGACTAAACCCGTATTTTGCGGCAAGCCAGGCAAGGTTGCGGTGTCCCCTGAGAACGTGTTCGTTCTTATCGTCATCCATATCAAAAGCATCAACAATGTATCCTTTTTTCTTGATCTCATCCTGAGTATTTTCGCCAATAGTCATACGAGCCATCATCTCGGAAATATGAAAAGGTGTGAAAAACTGCCCTTTCCATCCATTACCGAAATTCAGCTTCATATACAGCTCCCCTAAAAAATCCTGAGCCGGATTATCTTCAAGGGCATGGATTGTTATACTGAATAAGCTGACAAATACCGAAAATTCGTCATCCGTGTATGAACCTTTGATTGACATATACGCTTTTTCTCTTGTTTCCCATACAGCTTCTCTTTTATCTACTGCATTGGAAATTGAAATTGCACAGAGATCGACAAAATCCTGCCATACCTTCCACGAACTATGCCTATAGATAAGCTGCTCGAAAACCTTTGCAAATTCTTTTGCTTTCTCCGAAGAAAGCCCTGTCTTTGTTTTTAAAGCCATTTCTGAAACTCTCCTTTCAAATTGATTCCGCAGCCTATTGTTATAAGCTGCGGAATTTCGTTGTTTTACTGCCATACATCGATAGAATAAATTGCGTGAATAATACCGCTATACCCATTAGCTTCTTTAATCTGTGATTTGGTGTAAAATGAAACTGCTTGAATAAGAGTGTTAATATTGATTCCTTCAACATAATAGCTGTAAGGGAAACCGTCACTATTATCCATATCATCGTTATTAAGCAATTCATTTACCTTGCGGAACAGTTCGCAGATATCGTATCTTGTGGCTTTCTTGTCGGTCTGCATGATATACAAGCCTCTGTCTGTGTCCTCCGGTGCATCCGAATTGGCATAAAATGTTACATCAAGTAAATAGAAGTTCATCCATTGCCTCCCGTGTGCCTGTTGAGGATGATCCTTGCAGCAGCCTTGTAGAGATTTTTGTCTCCACGATAGCTTTCTGTAAGCCACTTGATAGAACTAAAATCCTCGACAGCGATTTGTCCGAGAGTTTTTCCGTTGTGCTTTCCGTTGCAGTGATAAACAACCTTTACGGCTTCTTCGTAGGGCATCTTCTGCATGATCTGCTCTACGGGCATTTGGTTTGTAAATGCAGGTGCGGCAGGTGCAGGCTGAGGAATGTTTCCGTACTGTGGGTTATAGCCCTGCTGATTGTTTGGCATCTGATATCCTGGAGCGTACATCATTTCCTGTGTGCCTATCTGTGTTTTTACGGGAGCAGGCTGAGCATAGGGATTTACGCTCGTTTCTGTTATGGTACTGATTGAATCTTCAACCGGCATCATATCAGACTGTCCGAAAAACTGCTGTCCCATATCAACGGGAGTGGGGTCACGCTCCAGACAGAATTGCAGACCGTAACCTGCATCTGCCAAAGCTCTGCCTACTGCAGCAGTTTCTGCACTTTCGAGGTATCTGTTGCCATAATCCGGATTGTTCGGATCAACAAACCTCTGAGCAAAAGCATTGCTGACAAAATTTTCCGGAGGATCGTTGCGGTCAAGATAAATCTTCGCTTCAATAACGGCGAGATTGCCGTCAAAGCTACAGATCTTCTTGACGATCTTTCCATTGGGGTTGCGAAGGCGGAACCACATTTTGCGGTACTGTACATCGAGGTACTGCGATTGCTGACCGTCAGCGTCTGTGATCATCCTTGCGTAGTCGGCGGGGTTGAAACCTTCTACCATGTTGAGTTCTGTTGTCATTGCCATTTTTGTAATCCTTCTTTCTGAAAAAATATATTAAAAAAGAGCGACAACATCGACCTTTTAAGCCTTTGTTATCACTCGATTTTACAGAAAATAAAAAAAGGACTGCAAAATCATTCTCTTTCTGAATGACCTTGCAGTCCGTTAAAATTTGTATTTCTAATGCAGATGTTCTGCCGTAATTGCTAAATTGCCGCAAAAGTGCAGCCATAGACACCGTGGTGTCAATCTAAAATACCGATCAGTAGCCGAAACTCTGAACACGCCATTTAAAACAGCGAATCTAAAAACATAATATGGCTATATTATAAGGTGAAAGCAATTTATTGTCAATAGTAAACTCCAAATTATTTCAAAGTATAAGGTTGCCTCTGTAATTAGTAAATTACACTTTAACATAGAAAAATAATATACTCATTACGAAATAATGTGTATTACATAACAATAAAATATTTGTAATAGTATTAACGCAAAACAATTCAATCGTTACTCATCGCATTCATTATCTTCAAGACTGCATCCTTTTGCTCTTTTGTAAGAGTTATCCACTTGTCAAAAAACTGTTTCAGTTCAGGTGTCATTTCTACCATTTCGCCTTCAGCAAAAAACTGCGACAGCGTTCTTGTAAAGGCTATCCGATACGGCTGGCTGTGTGAGATTCAGGAGCCTGCGATAATCGAGCGCCCCGGAGTGCTTACAGGTCTGAACAGTCTTTTGGATACTTGCCAGCAGGTCACACTTCCTACGGGTGAGGTCATAAAGAGACATCACGACTGCGTGATAGTTGTTACCACAAATACGAACTATCAAGGCTGTAAGGAAATCAACAATTCGGTCATAAGCCGTATGCAGTACAAAAAGGATACAGAGCTTCCGACAGAATCGGAGCTTAAAGAGAGGATTACCAATATAACCGGCTTTGAGGATGAAGATAAGCTTTCGGAAATGATCAAGGTCATTAACGAAATACATACCTTCTGCCAAGAGCGAATGATAACAGACGGCTCCTGCGGTGTGCGTGAGCTTATCGACTGGGTTCAGAGCTTTATGGTTCTCGGAAGTATGGTGGAAGCGGCGGAATGTACCATTATTCCGTCTGCAAGTGCCGATCCTGAAAATCAGCAGGAAATAATGATAGCTTGTCTTAATCCGCATTTTGTGGACTGAGGCACAATAATTCAGAATGAAGCAGGGGTGTAACAGCCTCTGCTTTAAAAATTTGAAAGACTACAGCGCAGGAAAAATCTTATGCGCGGAAAAAAATTAGCGAGTCCGACAAAAAGCTGAACGCGAATCGGCTGCGGCGGCTCGCCGCTTAGAAAGAAGGTTCATAAATGACAAACAAAGACTACGAGACAGACAATTCCATGTTCGAGTGCAATGATGCGGCTGAATTCCAGAGCTTCATCGAAGAAAGAGAACAGGCTTCCGAATGGAAAGAGGCAACTATCAGAGAGCTGAAGGTTGAGGCGACATCTTCTTTTTCTCCTAAAGGTGTTATTTCCGAAGAATCAAGGCGTGAGGCTTCATTTTTGGTGAAGCATCCGCATTTCGGTATTTTGTACATGCGAAATATCGCCGTTTCATCCCTGCTGGAAAGGGCGAGGATTAGTGGCTATGCTCTCGGAGAACTTTCAAGAGATGACTTTGCCTATGTTGTGACAAAATGCCTTGAAACAGCAAAGGTCAATGATGTAACAAAGATCAGGGTTCAGGAAGGCAAGGCGGCGGCTTTTATGGCTTCAAGCTACAAGATAATTCCTCAGCCAGAGATCTTTCGACAGACTGCCGATCATATTACTTCGCAATTCGGCGGCTCCTTTTCAAAGGGTGTGTGGAGCCACAGTATTTCTCTTGCGGAATACAGTGTAAGTCTGCCTGTTGAGGATTACGAGGATATTTTCAAAAGTAAGGGTATGAACTTTTCGGATATTACTATGTCGGTGTCTGTTATGACCTCCGACACAGGACATTCGGGAGCGAATATTTACCCGTCCGTTATCGGCACAATGCCCGGAGGCAGAAAGTATCGTGTTCCGATCTTAGGCTCGATCTGTATGAATCACAAGGGCAAAGCGAATATAAAGGAATTTGACTCCAACCTGTCGCTTGCTTTTTCACAGACAGAAAAGAGCAAGGAGCGTATCAGGGAGCTTGATGCTATTTCTCTGAACTATCCCTTTAATGCCTTTTGCAACATACT
>CACWVH010000123.1 GCA_902764235.1 uncultured Ruminococcus sp. | reverse complement strand
TTTTCAAGCTCGGCTGTACTTTCGTCTTTTAGCTGTGCAGCTGTTTTCTTTGCTGTTTCAAGCTCTGCAAGTGCATCTGTCAGCTCTGCATCCTTTTCGGCAAGCTGCTGTGATAGTCTCTCCATTTCCTTTTTGATAAACAGTTTTTCACGGCTGAGGGCGTTTGCTCTGTCCTCGATCTGATGTACCCTGTCACGTTTACGTTGATTCTCACCGTTTTTTGCAAGTATATCCTGCTGCTGACGGATAAGCCCGGCAGCGGAAACAGGCTCTGAGGGTAAACCGGTATGAAGCGGCAGCTCATCAGCATATTTTTTCTTTCTGTCTGCGATCCTGCCGATCTCGGTGCGCTGATTATACAGCCTGCTTTCTTTGTTCTCCAGTTCATAGAGCTTGTCGCCGACACCGATGATCTCAAGCAGCACCCTTGCCTTTTCCTTGTTGTTCATATTCATAAACTTCGGAAGATCAAGAGCAAGCTCGGATATAAAGCTGTCAAGAAGCTGCTGACCGGATTTGTTTCCGCCCGGGTCGATTACCTTCAAAGTGCCGTTTTTTCCGCTGCGCTCAACGATAATGCCGTTATCAAGAGTTATTTTCAGGTGCGGCAGTATTACAGAGCCGTCACGCTGAGGCTCTGACGGACGGAATCTGTTTCCGCCCAGCGCCCACGCTATAGCATCAAGCACAGAGGTTTTTCCCTGTCCGTTTCTGCCGCCGATGATAGTCAGACCGTTTGCTGTAGGCTCAAGCTTTACAGCTTTAATGCGCTTCACATTTTCAAGTTCCAGTGTATTGATTTTCAATGTTATTTCCTCCTCAAAAGCATAAATTTCTTACGATATCATAAATGGCAGCAGCACAGCTGTCGCACTCTATCCCGATATCCCTGATCTGACCGTTTTTGTATGTAATCCGTGCTATGTCCGTGACATACTCTGAACCTCTCACCGGCACGGTCATGGGCACAATGCTCTCGATGTTCTTTCCCGCAGCGGTAAGGTTGAGGGTTACCCTCAGACAGTTAAGTATGTTAGTCATGTTTTCCATTCAGATTAAACCCCCATAATCTCTTTTATAAGCAACACTCCAAAACGTAAACCCCTGTTAAAGTATTCATTTGAAACAATGCCAAGCTCTTCCAAATCTCCCCACTGTGTATCATTAAAAAGCTTGATTTGTTCTTCTGTAAGCGTACTATAAAACTGATCGTTGACAGCTTTGTATTTTTTAATGCAAGCATTAACAGCGACTGAATTATGGTCAAGATTTCCCATATCATTTATAGCACTGAATAATGCTGATGATATAGGCATTGCTTCCATTGTGTAGCTGTCAGGTTTAAAAATACCCTTGATTTTTTCTTTGCTTTCGGATATAATATTCTCAGGAAGATTTTTTATATCCTTTTCCGTTGCCGGAGTTGCCGCTCCGACAGCGGATTTTTCTTTTTTGTCTGTCATGTGTTTTCCTCCGTTTCCTCAGCTCATTACTGTCCTGTTTCTCGCAGCTTCAAAGCCGGTGCTTATATCGTCCCTGACAGCGTCCGCTGCCTTTTTCTTCTGCTGCTTGCCCTCAGATTTTGCCAGTGCCTCACGCTCTGCCACCAGGAACTTTATCACCTTGTCAAGCTCTGTCGCTGTGTCGATCGGCGCTTTCATCACTACACCGCTGTTTGTTCTGATCTTTACACTTCCCATTGGTTTTGTCTCCTCTCTGCGCAGTTCCTGCGCTCCCGGTTTTGTCTTGATATACTTCTTTCTGTTTCTTTTCTGCGGCCATGTAAAAGCCAGAGCATAAACATGACCGCAGATGGTTTTTTATGTTTTCTGCTTGTGTTCATCCTGATTTTTCCTGAGCGTCATACATTACAAAGGGGACAGTCGGGTCATTGTTCAATATCTCGTTGACCTTTTGGGTCAGCCTTTCGTGTATAGACTCATTTACCCTCTCAAGCAATTCTTCGTTACATTCAGTCCACTCTCTGGTATTCTTGTCGATAGCTCCGATATACAGAACTTCATTGTTATTCTTTGTGTCCACTGCAAAAAATCTCGGCATAAGCTCAGCTCCTTTCGTTAATTTTTATGCTTGCTTTTCTTCCTGCATACCGCCGGCAAGCCGCCGGTCCCGGTTTTGTTTTAATATAGTTTTTTGCTCATATGCAGTACAGTCTCTTTTCGCTTTGTTTCTGCATACCGGGCAGATATAGCGGTCATACTTGTCTTTGACGCTGACATTCCACTCTGTACCGCAGTATATGCAGGTTTTGTATTTTGCTTGTGAGTCATTCTTAGGCTTCATTATTCTGCTCCTGTTGATCAGATTCTGCAAGTACATCAGACCATCCCATAAGATATTGTGGTGTACATCTGAATATTTCTGATAATTCTCACCCCCTCACACTGCCGCATCATTTCTGAATGCATCTGATAACACATTTGGAGCAAACAGATAATCAATTCTATAGCCCTCAAAAAATGTATTTCTGATTTTCAAAGCTTCCGGTACTGTGAAATCGGTATTACCATCCAATTTGTTATTTACGGTTTTATCTGAGCAGTTTAAAACTTTTTGAATATCCTTTTTTGTTACACCGTACCGTGCCATTTCTGCTGTAAGATTACTCATAAGATCTTCCTTTCTGTTGATTTAAATTGCTGAATTACGCAACTTATAGATAGATTATATATCTTAATTCCGCAATTATCAATATGTTTTTAGAAAAAAATTTCCGAATTAAGAAGTTTTTTGTTGACATTTATTTATTAATGAATTATTATTAAAATATCAGGAGGTGAATAAAATGTGGCTGGATGTATTGAAAGATATGAAAAAAAAATCCGGGAAAACTGCAAAAGAAATATCGGCTCTTACAGGGATTCCCAAAAGCACAATAGATAAACTGTTTTCAGGTCAAACTAAAGAACCTTACCTATCAATGGTAAGATCAATTGTATATTGCTTAGGCTATACGCTTGATGATCTTGACGATACTAGAAAAAGTATCATCTACACTACAAATAGTGAAGATGATACCCAAAAAAAGAAACTGATTAGTAATTATGATTTATTGAACGAAAACGCTCAGCACACCTTAGTAGAATACTCTGACTTTATGGTGTCCAAGCGTGACAATTTAAAAGACGATTATAATTGTGATAAAATGAACGCATAGAAAAAGCCGCTCTCAAAGTTGCGACCTTTGAAAGCGGCAAATGAAAGATTTAATTATACAGAGTCAAACCTTTCATTTACATTATAACGTGAATTACTATTTGTGTCAAGTCAATTCACATTAAAAATGAAAGGATGTATAGTTATGAACAATCAGCAGCCACAAACAAATCAGCAGTTTTATCAGCAGCCCCCTCAGATTCAGAATTTTCAGCCGCCTCAACCTCAGAAAAAGAAACTGAAAGCATGGCAGATAGTTCTTATTGTTATCGGTGTTATTATTGCTCTCGCAGCGATCGCCGGTATCGGCGGAGAATCTGAGGATGAGGGAAACAGCACATCTTCCTCAGTCTCTGATTCAAGTACAGACAAAGCTTCTGCTGCATCAGTTTCAGAGGCTGATTATCAGGCAATTGATTATCTGATAGTATACAATAATCAATCTGAGTACAAAGGAAAAAATGTCAGACTCTGCGGAAAAATAAATTCTATTGATACTAATATCACGAATGTTACATATATTACTTTTAAGGATGGAATCTCAGGTCTGACAGGTGAGATCTATTGCAATTTAGCTGAATCAGAGGGTGAAAAGGCTAAAACACAATACAAAAAAGGCGATTATGTCGAAATTGGCGGCAAAGTCGGTGATTTTACACTTAAAACGCTTAATATAGATGAATGCTATGTTTTTTCAAGCGGTGACAGTGTCAAAAAGAAAATTGATGAGTATAAAAAACAGTCTGAGGAAAAAGAAGCTGCAAAGGAAAAGGAAGCATCAGCTACTGCTCAGAAAAGCAAGGAAGATTTCATCAAGGAATGCAAGACCTATACATACAAAGAAATAGCCCGTAATCCTGGTGAATTCAAAGGAAAAAAGGCTAAATTTGAAGGTCAGGTCGTTCAGGTAATGGAAAATGGAGATAATGTCGTCATGCGTGTTGATGTAACTAAAGAAGCAAATCAATTCGTAAGCGGCGGATATATGTACAGTGATACTGTTTTTGTTGAATATACGAGAAAAAGTGAAAAAGAAATTCGTATTTTAGAGGATGATATCATAAATATGTACGGTACCCTTAACGGTACAAAATCATATGATTCCGTTCTCGGCGGAAATATTACTATTCCGTATATGCTTGCTGAATATATTGATGTTCTTCTGTTTGATTAAATAAAAACCGCCCCCACCGGAACTGGTAATACCGGTGGGGGCATAATGCAAGGAGCTGATAATATGAAAATCGCAGCTGCATATATACGTGTGTCAACGGAGGATCAGGTCGAATACTCTCCGGCTTCTCAGCTTGACAAAATACGGGAATATGCAAAGCGCAACGGCTATATCCTGCCTGATGAATATGTCTTTATGGACGAGGGTATCAGCGGCAGACACACAGAAAAGCGTACAGCCTTCAACCGTATGATCGGCACCGCAAAAACAAAGCCAAAGCCCTTCGACGCTATTCTCCTGTGGAAATTCAGCCGTTTTGCCCGCAACCGTGAGGACAGTATCGTCTATAAATCCATGCTGCGCAAGCAGTGCGGAATTGATGTTATCTCTATTTCAGAAAGCATCGGTGATGACAAAATGTCTGTTATCATCGAAGCTATGATCGAAGCTATGGACGAGTATTACAGCATCAATCTTGCCGAAGAAGTCAGGCGTGGCATGAATGAAAAAGCAAGCAGGGGTCAGGCTGTCACTATCCCTGCACTGGGCTACCTTATCCGGGACGGCAGGTATTTTCCCGACCCCGAAACAGCTCCTGTCATCAGGAAAATATTTCAGGACTATCTTGACGGCACCGGTATAATTACCATTGCACGCAGTCTCAACAACTCCGGTCTGCGCACAAGACGGGGAAACCTCTTTGAAAACCGTACTGTCCGCTATATTCTGCGCAATCCTGTCTATATCGGCAAGATAAGATGGAGCAGCAAGGGCAGGACGGACTATCATAATATCAATGACCCTGAGGAAAACACCATAGACGGCGAGCATGAAGCTATAATCGACAGGGAAACATGGGATAAGGTTCAAAGGAAACTCAGCTCTGAGCGCCGTACAAAATATATGAGAGCCGACTCTCCGAAGGAGCCATTCATGCTTCAGGGACTCTGCCGCTGCAGCGCCTGCGGAGCAACGCTCTGTCAGTCAGTCGGTCATTCTTCACTGCAGTGCCATGCATACGCTCACGGTAAATGCAGGACCTCACACAGCATCAGCATTAAAAAAATAAACGCTATGGTAATAGCTGCCCTGGAAGATACCATTACAAACGACAATATAAAAACTGAGATAAATTACCGCAGAAAACAAAGCAGCGAAAACGTTCCGGCACTGATCGAAAGAGAGCGCAAAAAGCTCAGGCGTATCAGAGAAGCATATGAAAACGAGGTATACACTCTTGAGGAATACAAGGAAAGCCGTCAGTCCATTCAAAACAGGATCGACGAGCTGAGCCGTAAGCTTATCGTGCTCCCACGGGACGACACGGCGGACCGCATCAGGCTTATGAATAAAATAGCAGCTGCACTCCCGAGCCTGAAAAGCCCTGCTGTGCCTGAGGAATACAAAAATTCAATGCTGAAAACCTTTGTTGACAGGATAGTTTTTTACCGTCCGGGCTGCGATATAGACATATTTTATTATATCTGAAAATCATATCTTTTTACACTACGGCGGTCCTGACGGTGAGCTTGGGGCATCACTGAGATATCTGAGTCAGCGTTACAGTGTGCCTTATCCTGAAATAAAGGCAATTCTGACAGACATTGGTGTTGAAGAATCAGCTCCGATAAGATATCAGTAAAAACACTCACAGAATCGACTGAGAATTTATTCTTTGAAACATAATTTTTACATTAAAAAAGCCTGCCGAAGATTATTTCCCGGCAGGCTTCCTTCATTTATATTTA
>CACWVH010000122.1 GCA_902764235.1 uncultured Ruminococcus sp. | reverse complement strand
AGGCAGCCACACAATCAAGTGTGTTATCACAGACTCAACAGGCGCAACAGCAACCTCTTCAAAGACATTTACAGCAGAAGGTACAGATCAGCCAGATCCGGATCCCGATCCTGCAACACTCGTAAATGAATCAACACTCAGCGCAACAACAGTTGAAAAGGGTATGCCCGTAGTTATCTCAGGTATCGCTTCCGGCGGTAAGGCTCCTTACAGATATTCCTTCAAGTATATGAAGTCAACAGACTCGGATTATATCCAGCTCGGCAATATCTTCAGCCAGAAGAATTCTGAGACCTTCTATCCGCACGTTGCAGGTACATTTATCGCTCAGGTAGATGTAAGAGATGCAAACGGCAAGGTAGCAAAGAAGTCACTCAAGCTCAAGGTTACATCTTCAACCTATGACCTTACAAATACTTCAAAGCTCAACAAGTCCACAATCGGACTCGGCGAATACTTCAAGATGAGTGCTGTTAAGTCAGGCGGCCAGGCTCCCTATACTTACACATTCATGTTCAAGAGAGCAGGCAATACAAAGTGGAATATCATCGGAACAGAGTGGGGCTCAAAGACAAGCGCTACACTTACACCGACAGCAGAAGCAACCTTTGATATGAGAGTTCTCATCAAGGACGCTTCAGGCAGAGTTGCTACAAAGTCCTTCCAGGGAACAGTTTCAGGCACAGCTGCTCTTGCAAATAATTCCACACTCAGCGCTGCTTCAGGCGTAAAGGGAACAAAGGTTACTGTTACCGGTAAGGCAATAGGCGGCACATCACCCTATAAATACGCTTATTATTACAAGAAGTCAGACGCTACTTCATGGACAACAATTTCGGCATACAGCACAAATACAACAGCTACATTTACTCCCACTGCTGCAGGCACATACACTGTCAAGGTAAGCATCAAGGATAACGCTGGTACTATCGTTTCCAAGGAGCTTTCCTACAAGGCAACAAGCGCAGCAGCACTTGCTAACAGCTCAAAGCTCAGTGCTACATCTGTTACAAAGGGTACTCAGATTACAATCAAAGGCGCAGCTTCCGGCGGTACATCTCCGTACAAGTATGCATTCTACTATAAGAGATCAACCAATACAAAGTGGAATGCGATCGGAACAGAATTCGGCACAGCAACATCAGCTACCTTCACACCTACCGCAGCAGCAACCTATGATATCAAGGTAATTGTTAAGGACAGCGCAAATGCAACTGTTGAAAAGACATTCACACTCAAATCAACCTGATTTTATGTGATTGACTGATTAATCAAAGGCGGCACGTTCAGAGCGAGCGTGCCGCTTTTTTCTGAATTTGCGGTAAATCACAGAATGCACAAAAAACGGCGGTCATGGAAAAACCATGACCGCTGTATGATTTGTGTATTATGTTATAAATTATTTGCCAAGGAAGGCAGCGCCGATGATACCGGCATCATTGCCAAGCTCAGCAATACAGATTTTTGTCTGTCTCTTGTTGTGTTTGGTATATCTGTCACGCTCGATGATCTTCTTTACAGGCTCAAGGAGATAATCACCCTGTCTGCTGATACCGCCGCCGATACAGAGTATTTCAGGCTGGAATACATTGATTATGTTTACAAGTCCGCAGCCGAGATAATCAATATACATATCAATAACTGATTTAGCGAGAGGACAGCCCTGCTGAGCAGCGTCAAAAGCAGTTTTTCCTTCGATCTTGCTGAGATCGCCGCCAATCATCTGATAAAGCAGATAGTTCGGAGCCTGCTGAATGGAGCAAGCTTCCTTTGTCATATTGATAAGACCGGTAGCTGATGAATAAGCCTCCCAGCAGCCTCTTCTGCCGCAGGTGCAAAGACGGCCGTTATGCTGGATAACAGTATGTCCTACCTCAGCGCCCGCATAGTTTGAGCCGCTGTATATCATACCGTCAACGATAATACCGCCGCCGACGCCTGTGCCGAGAGTTATCATAACTGCATCGTTAGCATCCTTTGCAGCACCAACGCAGTATTCGCCATAGGCAGCAGCGTTAGCGTCATTCTCGACATAAACCTTAATGCCGAGACGCTCTTCCATCATTTTTACGATCTCCCAGTTGTGGAAGTTAAAGTTGTTGGCAAACTCGATAACGCCTGTTTCGCTGTTTACAGCACCCGGAGCACCGATACCGATATATTGCAGATCATTTGCAGTTATTCCAGCCTGTTCCATTGCATCCTTTGCTACGGCAGCCATATCATCAGAAATGCCTTCCATAGTGCAGGGCTTGGTTGTCTTGCGGTTTGCTTTAACGATTATTTTGCCGTCATCATCAACAACGCCGGCAACAATATTGGTACCGCCGAGATCAATTCCTAAATAATACATATTTTTATGCCTCCAATACAAAAAAATTACTGGTTATATTATAACATATAGTATAAATTAATAAAAGCAGATTTAAAAAATATTTTATTTTTATCAGATAGCACAATAAAATAATGCATATAATGGTAATTTTGCCTGATTTACATATATGAATAAACGCGCAGAAGAGAAAAACATTAACATTACACCGGAGTTAAAAAGCTGTAAGAATAATTAAAGCCCCAGCACGTAAGTGACGAGGCGTTTTCTAAAGGTACTAAAGAAGATATTTTTCTTCAGCCGCTGCTGGACTTTAACTCCTGCAATTATTATCATTAATTACATTATTAATTCATTATCAATTAATACCTGCTTTTTTGCTAAGGAAATGCTGATTAATTCACTAATCGGCGTTTGGGGTGTGGGGGTGCGGGTGTCCGGTGGACACCGCTGCCAAGGGCAGCAGCACCGACCGGGCCGGCAGGCGAGATATGCCCCACACAGAGCCTCTTTGGGTTTCTTTACACCTCGGAAGTATCTTTTATTCAGTGTTTTCCTAATAAACTTGGGTACAGAGTATAAAAAAGATATTTTTTGTCAATCCCTGTCGGACTCGAAATCTCGTATTTAATTGTCATTTTCTGAGTTTTAGCGAAGAAATTTTGAGTACTCAACAATTATTAATTTTTAAGTCTTAAGTTTTCAGTATTCGCACAAAGACCGCCTTACGGCTTAACACCACATCTGCTTGCTCTTTTTCCGTCATTCTGCACAAAACTCGCTTGATAACCGTCAGGTTAACTGCGCTCGTTTTGCACATTCTGACGAAAAAATTGCAGCGCATCTGCGGCACTATCTTTGTGCGGTGTTGCCATAAATAAAATAATTGGTCGCCGCTATATTTCCGGCGCCGCCATACGGATAAAAAAGAGCCGGGGCAGTTCAATTGCCTCGGCTCTGAAATCATTTATAACCGCAAATTATGTCCTCCGGGTGTTGCATTAAAACATTTCTGTTATTTTTGCAAAGTCCTGCATTGTCATTTCCTCTGCGCGGGCATTTTCCTTTATCCCCGCATCCTTCAGCAAAGCGCTCACCTGAGCCTTGGGCATTGATAAGCCCGAGCTGAGAGAATTCGCAAGTGTCTTGCGTCTTTGTGAAAATGCAGCCTTTACCACACGGAAAAACATCCCTTCATCACTGATATCAACGGGCGGACTTTTCAGGATATTCAGCCTTATCACAGCGGAATCCACCTTCGGCGCCGGAAGAAAACTGCCCGCCGAGACCTTGAAAAGAAGTTCAGGCTCGCTGTAATAATGCACCGCCGCGCTGATAGCTCCCGATTCCCTTGTACCGGGTTCGGCACAGATACGCTCGGCTGCCTCCTTCTGCACCATTACCGTAAGTGAATTAACAGGCAGACGTTCCTCAAGAAGGCGCATTATAACAGGTGAGGTTATATAATACGGAAGATTTGCACATATGACGACCTCGCCGCCGCCGAATTCTTCCCTGATAAGCTTTGCAAAATCGAGCTTCATCGCATCGGCATTTATTACCTTTACATTATCATACCCGGCAAGCGTTTCCTCCAGAACAGGCAGAAGGCGCTTGTCAAGTTCTACTGCGACGACCTTGTATGCGGTCCTGGCAAGCTCCGCTGTAAGCACACCCGCTCCGGGACCTATCTCTATTGCGCCGGTATTTTCACCGCATCCGCACATCTGCGCCATTTTAGGGCAGACGGAGGGGTTTACAAGAAAATTCTGTCCGAGAGCCTTTGAGAAGGTAAAGCCATGCTTTGAAAGCACCGCTCTGACATATGAAATATCCGTAAGCTTACTCATTTATTCTTCCTTATCTCCTGATTTTTTCTTCTTTACCACGAGGATAACAACAACTATGACTATCACAACAGCAACGAGTATTGCTATCCAGATGAATATGCACAGACCGAGAGGCTGAGGACAGAAGCCGCAAAGTGAGCATTTCTTTTCCTTAGTTTCCGGCTTGGTTTCGTTTTTGACCTCGGGCTGGCTTTCCGTTTTTTCGGAGGATTCCTCAACGCTCGATTCCTTTACGGATTCCTCAGGAGTTTTGCTCATTTCCTGAGATCCGAACGTAAGAACATCTGAATAATCGGAATACAACTCTCCGATATATTCGCCCTGATATCCGTTGTACTGATCCACCCAGTAACGTGCGCGCAGCTCTACCGGAGAATCCTTCTCCAATACAAGATCGCTTTCCTCGCCGTTTTTCTTATTCTGTTCGTCAAGATACTGACCGAGGAACAAAAGGGAAATGACATTTTCCCCTGCGGTGACATCTGAGCCTGCCTGCTGTTCTATCCATTTGCCGCCGGGGACTCTTGCCTCCCAGTATACTCTCATAGCGCCGCCGTTTGCCGCCAACTCAGCCTGCCTCTTGCTAAGCTCTTCGGGGACATCGAGGGTGCAGGCGATCTGCGGATAGCCGTTGAATTCCTCGGGATAATATCTCAGTGAGGAAATGACCGGAGGAAGAAGCTCTTCCTTTTTTATCGGCTCGAATTTTGCAGCATCCTTGCCGCTGCCGGCGACCTCCGACCATTCTGAGAATACGGGAGTCCTGTCATCATTCGTATCGACCAGAGTAACAGCCCAGCGTGCGCGGACATAAGCCGTATGCTTGGTGAAATCTATTTTCAGCATCTTTTCGTGCGTTTCGGGATCGATCTCCTCAAGGGTATACTGATCCTCCTTTAACTGATCCTTTATTCCGGGGAAGGTATCTGTGCCGTAGAAAGCAGGGTTATCCGCCTTATTTTCTTCCTCGGACTTTGACGGATCGTTCGTGACGTTGATGCCGCGGAATAACAACGCTTCCATTTACTGTCTTGGGATAAATGCCGAGTTCAACGATGTCCCACTCACTCAAGCGGGTCTGATAATCCCTGTCATGACCGAATCCTGCCCACTCCGTCTTGCCCTCGTCATTTTTGAAGGACTCGCCGTCCCAGTACTTGGTATAGTGCCAGCCTTTTTCCTGGTCGTCGATCGCCCAGTCTATCTGGAGATTGACATAGACGTCGTTGAGCTTTTTTTCCTTCGCAAGCTTTTCCAGTGTCGCATCATGTGTAGTCGGTTCGGATAAATCGCTGAGCCACTTACACATACTGTCGTTCATGGAACAGGCAAAAGACATAGTTGTCGGGGAATCCTGTCCGTTAAGCCACGAAAGCGAAAGCTTTGTCGGAGCCTCAAGCTTGAACGGGAGCTTATCCTCATTTTCATTTGTTGCCGCTGCGGTCACGGAAAAGCATGAAAGCAGAATGACCGAGCTTACTGCCGCTGAAATGATCTTTTTCATTGTATTGCCTCCTTTATGATGTAATGAACATATTTTTATTTGATTGTATCATATTTTCCGCAATAATTCAACAACAGAAGGCGGATTATTTGCTGCAGGGATAATATAGTTTGTTAAAGGCAGATTTACGCCGTTTTCAATGTTATTGATATATCCGGCACTCTGACCTAAAGAAAGGCTCATATCCCTTGCAGACACGCCTTTTGCTGTGCGTAGATCGGCTAATCTTTTAGCAAAATCGTTCTTATCCATAATCATCACCATATATAATTCTACTATACATGATTGCCTATAATATTTGGTCTATTCATCAATTTGTGTTATAATATCTAATTAGTGTCTGCTTTTTTCTCCCGAAGAGATTAGAAATACCGATAAACAGTAGAGTTTCAGGGTAAGACATGGTATAATAAGTGCAAGGAAAAATAC
>CACWVH010000121.1 GCA_902764235.1 uncultured Ruminococcus sp. | reverse complement strand
CCTTGACAACCGTCAGGTTGCCTGCGGTCTTTTTGCACAATCTGACGAAAAAATTGCTGACGCAATACAGGCACTGGATTTAATCAGTGCTTCCTTAATTCAATTTCACGGATTCAGGTAATATTCAATAAAACATATAAGTTTTCAGAGCCTTTCCTTTGTCAAGGACAGACAAGAAGCATGAGAAATCGGCAGCTTTCAGCCCCGAACCCCTGAGCAAGGGCTCTGGGTCTCGCCTGTCGGCTCGGTCGGTGCTGCTGCCTCTGGCAGCGCTGTCCTGTGGACAAAAAAGCGGAGAAGACAGTTCAGCCTTCTCCGCCGTTTTTATGCATATTTTTTATTAAAGGATGATCTCGCCCTCTGTTGCTCCTGCGATACCTGCTGCATTTGATTCGTCTGTATCAATGTGCATTGCAGGTGCATAATTCGGACTGACACGTACTACGACATCGCCGAATACCAGCTTTCTTCCCTCGCCGCCGACTGCTACGCTTACGATCTGCTTATCCTCAACGCCGATCTCCTTTGCAGTCTCGGGTGTAAGGTGGATATGTCTTTTTGCGGCGATAACACCGTTTTCGATCTCAAGCTCGCCCGCAGGGCCTACAAGCTTGCAGCCGGGTGTGCCTGCAAGGTCGCCTGACTCTCTTACAGGAGCAGCTATACCAAGCTTGCGTGCCTCTGTAAGTGAAACCTCCACCTGATTTTCCTTGCGCTCAGGACCAAGGATCGAAGCTGCCATCTCGCCCTTCGGACCAACGATGGTTACCTTCTCATTACTAGCAAACTGTCCGGGCTGTGAAAGATCCTTCTTCTTTGTAAGCTTCGCACCCTTGCCGAAAAGTACCTCAAGTGCCTCCTCGGTAACATGAACGTGACGTGCAGAAACCTCAACCAAAATCTTGCTCATTTTTAATCTCTCCGATCTTAATTTATTTTGCAGCTGCGCACAGTAATATGCCAGCTGCATTTTGTTTTTCTGACAAATGCACACTGAACAGTGCCGTTTGCCTGTCAATATAATTTTACAACTCTTTCATCAAAATGTAAAGTATTCTGTCTTTGTTTTGATATTTTTTATAGGCATTTTAAGAATACGGAGTATAAACAGCCATTGCAGCTTGCAGTGATAAAGCGCAGCTCAGTCATACTGCGGAATACCGTCATATGTATGCTCGCAGTTTTCCCTTATCAGCTTCTGAAGATCAAGAAAATCCTGAAATGCTCCCGGCTTGTCGGAGGGATTCCTCAGCAGTGCTGCCGGATGAAGCACGGGCATCATCAATACTCCGCCTTTTTTTATCACCGTACCATGCTCCCTTTTAATTCTTATGTCCGGCTTGATTATCCTTGCAGCAGCTATCCTGCCGAGACATACTATGATCTTCGGACGCACTACCGCAAACTGTCTGCGCAGCCATGCAATACATATATCCTGCTCTCCGGGTTCCGGGTCACGGTTCTGCGGAGGACGGCATTTTACGATATTTGCGATATATATATTCTTATTCCTGTCAAGATCTATCGCTGTAAGCATTTTGTCAAGCAGTATTCCTGCCTTGCCGACAAACGGCTCCCCTTTGAGGTCCTCCTGCTCTCCCGGTCCCTCGCCTATGAACATTACCTCGGCTTCGGGATTCCCTACACCGAATACTACATTATGTCTGCCTCTGCAAAGACCGCATCTGCTGCAGCTGCTGCACTGCTTTTCAAGCTCTTCAAGCAGCTTCTTTTTTTCCTCCATGGCTGTGCACCTCCTTTTAATACTTATCTTTAGCTGATTGTAAAAGGCGGATTTTTGAATTTGCAATTATACATTTTTCTCCGCTTTTTCAAAGTTTCTCGGGTTTTGGCGAGGTGTCTGCCCGCCTGCGGCGGGCAGACGACCTTTCGCCATTTTACAATCGGCTAATACTTATCTTCATTAAAAAACAAACTTTGCATTTTTATTTACACAAGCTGGCTCTGAAACGGAGATTGAGTTTTTTGATAGAAAGTAGTCTGCTTTCTATCAAAGAATAGTATAGGCTCATGTCCAAAATTTCTTCTATACGTAAAAATGCTCATAATTTTCAACAATCGGATTTTTTGTACAACATCCAGCGAATTTACGCTTTTTATAAAAAAGTATTGTTGATAATAACGGCGTTTATTCTTTTACAGAATTTAGCAGGATGAAAAATGTCGGAAATTTATGTACCAAAGTACGATTGATTTTTCTCATTAATATTAGTATAATCTTTATAGAAGCCGGCTGAAAAATGTATATGATGAGGTTAGAAAATAATGGCAATAAAAACACTTATAAAAAAGAAATCAGGACAATTTACATATTCATTCACATCAAGCGAAATATGCTCTGAAGAAAATGAAATACTGACAGTTTACGGGATAGATATAAAGGGTACGGAAAGCAGTGCAGCTGTCCGGGATATATCATGCTGCAAGAATGATGTTCTCGGGCTTTACAGGCTCATATGTGAGGGAGAGCTTTATCCCGTACATCTGTATGATGTAGTGGAGGATTTTCTTTCATCCTGAATTCTGAAAAATATCCCTTATTCTACGGGGCTGCCGCAAATATCATGCGGCAGCCCCGTTTTATTACAATGTTTCTCCGTTTACGACAAGCTCTTCTCCGGAGCGGTTTATAGCACACAGAATTCCTCTGACTGATGCCTTGAAAATACCATGTGAAATACCAACGCCAAAAATATTCTTGCCCATCGGATCCTTGAGCTGTATATAAGAAATAGCCTTTGAATCCGAGCCTTGTGAAATTGCGTGCTCGCTGTATGACACAAAGGAAAAACCGTTGATACCGATGGATTTGAGTGCATTGAAGAATGCATCTATCGGACCATTGCCCTCACCATATACCTCTATGTCCTTGTCAGACTTCACAAGATGGAGAACTCCACGGAAGGTCGCTTCGTCTGTACCCACATTGGTAATAACGTGTCTTACAAGCCAGAGTCTCTGCTCGTTGTTTATATAATTTCTGTTGAATACCTCCATCAGCTCATCTGTGGAAAGCTCTCTGCCCAGCTTGTCACATTCAGCCTTTACAAGTGCACCGAATTCCGGATGCATTGCCTTCGGCAGCTCATAGCCGAAGGTTTCCTGCATGATAAATGCAGCGCCGCCCTTGCCTGACTGGGAATTGATCCTGATGATAGGCTCGTACTGTCTGCCAACGTCTGCCGGATCGATCGGAAGATAGGGAATCTCCCATTTGTCGCTGCCGGTTTCCCTTACATAGTCAAAGCCCTTTTTGATAGCATCCTGATGTGAGCCGGAGAAGGCTGTGAACACAAGGTCGCCGACATACGGCTGACGCTCTCCGATCTTCATCTTTGTGCATCTTTCATATATCTCTCTGTATCTCGGAAGATCGCTGAAATCCAGCTTCGGGTCAACGCCCTGAGTGAACATATTAAGTCCGACTGTAACAATATCCAGATTACCTGTTCTCTCACCGTTTCCGAAAAGCGTGCCCTCTATTCTGTCAGCTCCTGCAAGGAGAGCCAGCTCTGCACAGGCAACGCCTGTTCCTCTGTCGTTGTGCGGATGCAGGCTTATTATAGCCGCCTCTCTGTTTCTGAGGTGTTTTATGAAATATTCTATCTGATCCGCATAGGTATTTGGTGTACACATCTCTACTGTGTTCGGCAGATTCAGGATGATCGGGTTTTCCTTTGTAGGCTTGATTACATCCATTACAGCCTCGCAGATACGCACGGAATTATCCACCTCAGTACCGGAAAAGCTCTCAGGGGAATATTCAAGACGGAAGTTTGTGTCACCGTCATAATTATCAATAAGCTCTTTTATGAGCTTTGCTCCCTCAACTGCGATATCAATGATACCGTCCATATCCTTTTTGAAAACAACCTTTCTCTGAAGAGTTGAGGTCGAATTATAGAAATGAACAATTACATTCTTTGCGCCCTTTACAGCCTCAAAGGTCTTTCTGATAAGATGCTCTCTTGCCTGAACCAGAACCTGTATAGTAACATCATCAGGAATATGACCGCCCTCGATCAGTTCACGGCATATCTCATATTCTGTTTCGCTTGCCGACGGAAAGCCTATTTCTATTTCCTTGAAGCCCATATCCACGAGTGCATGGAAAAATTCAAGCTTCTGCTCAAGATTCATCGGGTCAACAAGTGCCTGATTTCCGTCACGCAGATCAACACTGCACCATATCGGAGCTTTTGTAATGGTATTATTCGGCCACTGTCTGTCCTCAAGCTTTATCTGCTCAAAGGGGATATATTTTTTATAGCCTTGGTTCATAATAAATTCCTCCCTGTTCAAAATAAGATCGCTGTTCTGCTCAGCGTTTCATAATAAATTTAAATTCTGCATTAAAAATGCCGTCCCCTGCCGTATAGGACAAGGGACGGGCAAAATGCTCGTGGTACCACCCTGATTCAGGTGCATATGCACCCCTCTGTAAGCCTCTGACAAGGCTCATGCCTTTAACGCTGCAATGCGTACTGCCCTACATTATCAGACAGTCAACTCCGGAATGAGCTATACATACGCTCCCCGACGCTGCCTTACACCTGCCGGCAGCTCTCTTTGCACGAAAAAGCGCATCTTATTTCCTTCACAGTCTTTAAATATTATTACGAAATACTATTCTCAGTGCTCCGTCATAATCGATTTACACCGAGACCAATCTATACTAATATTATATACACAAATAATTGTCTTTGTCAAGCATTATGCCCACAAATGTTTTGCGGCAGCGTGACGCGCCCGGAGGAAGTGCCCTTGGGGTGCTGCACCCTTGATTCACGGCTTGGTCAGTCTGAAAAAAATTCACTCGGACACCGCCGGACAATTTGAGTCTGAACTGCATCAGAATTATTATCCAAAGCTGATTGCAAATTATAATTTTACACATAGTTGGCGTAGTGCCTGCGCTGTTGAAATCGCAGGGTCGCTACGCTCTTGCATACTATCCGATAGTGTCGAAGCCGCAGTTCAGGCTTTCTGCTGACCAATACTTTCGTATTGGTTGATTATAGCTTCTTCAGAACTCCGGGAGCAGTTTTCAGATCAGGAATCATGCGAGTCCTGAATCGTAATCTTTAATATCAGTGCTTTCTTCCCGGCAATTCCTTTATGTTAACAACTGGTGAAAAATTATTTAATGCTTCAAACCCCTGAACGCTCAGCTCAATATAATCCGGTTCACCGGGTTTTTCATCATATTTAAGCTTTGGTTCTGTCCTTGCCTTTGAAACAAGGTCAGTATTTTCAATAACCTTGAAATATTCTCTTACATAGTGCGGCTGTGTTTTTTCAAATTCATTCATATTTTAAACATCCTTTCAATGGAGCAGTTCCGGCGTACCGACGGTGACAAAATTGCCGGAGTCGCTTCACTTACGTTGCGCTCTTACTCACAAACCATTATTGTCGAAGTCGCAATTCAGACTTTCTTCTGAGCCAAGCTCCCTTGTCGGCTGACTATAGTTATTCAAAAACTACCATAACAATTTTACACAAGCTCAGCGTTAACTTCCATTATACAACATGATTTTTATTTTGTCATCATTTTTTTCGCCGGCGTGCCGCCGGGCTGACATCATTTCTGCTTTAAAAGTTCCAGAATTATTTTACACCAACTCGCCGCCGCCGGCGTGCCGCCGGTGTCGCAATTCACGGCTTTGTCAACCTAATAAAGTTTTTCTCGGCACCGCCGGACTTTTTCAGCCTGAACTGCTGACATCATTTCTGCTTTAAATGTTCCAGAATTATTTTACACCAACTCGCCGCCGCCAGCGTGAAAATACAACCCCCGGCAGCCACGCCTTTACGGTATGGCTGCCGGGGATGATTATTTAGTCAGGGTTAGCGTTTGTGTGTATTGTGCGGCATTTTTCATTGACACAAAGATAAAATTATTGTAAAATATACTTGCAAGGCGATCAGCCTACGGATTGCGGCAGTCCCCAAGTAAAACTTTTTACAAGGGGGCGAAAGACTCTTTATGCCCCCTGAGTCTATACAAAGGGGGAGTTGGTATTATGCTTACATACGGTGAAATCATCGCTACTGTAGCTTTAGTAGTATCAATAGTCCGCTTGGTGCTTGAATTTGTCAAGTACTCGGATGAACATAAAAAGAAGTAACCGCCTGTCTACCACAAAAGGCGGTTACTTCATGTAACTAATCTTTAATGGGGACTGCCGTAGTTGGCTGACCGCCTTGTTTCTTTTTATATTATACCGCTTTTTATCACATCTGTCAACTGGTTTTCAAAAATATATCCCCCGGCACAGCCTTTCGGTCGTGTCGGGGGTTTGTGTCAGGTTTCAGTTTTTACCCTGTGCCGCACCTTTGGGGTTTGGCGTGGGTAATTATTCAGTTTTTATTTGTGGGGTTAGGAATTACGGATTAGCCCAATTAATGTTTGTAATTACGCCGTCACTCTTTGTTAAATTAGCTGTTACGCCCCAACCAGTAATTGCTTCAGCGGTTTCTGCACCATCCTGATCCTTAGTTACCTGAGCTGAATCAAGAGCAACCTTAAGATCATAAGTTAGCTGACTGTAATTGTTTCTTGTCATAGAACTATCAAGTTTAACAGAATCAATAAGTTTTTCAGATGTAACACCAGAATTGAGCTTATAATTATAGTAGAAATAACCTGCACCATCAGTGATTGCAGTCGAAGGTGCAACATAAGTCCAATTAGTTGCCCAATCATCAGCAAGTTTTATAATGAATACAACATCTCTGGTAGTAGTAGCACCATCGTCAGTTACATGGTATGTTGCTTTCATATACTTTGTGTCTGCACCCGGAGCTGCACTATATGTGCCATCCTCAGTATCGGCAAATGTTACAGTCCAAGTACCAGTATTTGCTTCATCTTCTTTCAGGAACTTGATACCTTCAACTTTTTTGACAACAGCTGTGTTTTCAGTGTCATATGTAATTGTACCAGTAAGCTTTGCGGTATTCTTTGTTCCGGTTCCATCTGCGGCTTCATTTTCTAACGCATAGAATGTTCCATCTTTATAGAAAAAGCCAGAATGTGACTCATCTGTAGAACGCTTGAAAATATACAAACCATTATCAGTTTTTCTGTATTCACCAGTACCAGAGTAGTCACGAACAAGAGCTACAACGGAAATAGTCTTTCCAGTCGCATCAGTATGAGTTGCAGCTTTCGTTCTGTAAACTCCATCTTGATCTTTAGTAACTTTATAATAACCCGTATTGTCATGCATGAAATATCCATCTTCACCAGACAAAGAATATATTATATCGTATCCACCGTTAAGTGTATCACCGGAACGAACAGACTGTTTGTCAGGAGCTACAGCTACACTTGCTTCAACTACAACCTGTCCACCAGCCATAAGCGTTGTAACCTCATTAGCTTCTTTTGTTCCATCGATATTAAATTTTTCAACAGCATTGAGTGTAATTGCTGTAGCAGGTGGTGTAATTGATGCATCACCAAAGGTTCTCAAATCATAGAGCTTTGTAGCAGCATCAGGAGTTGCTGCAGAAACCAAAGCATCAGCCGAACCAGTCATATTACCTGTGTCCGTATTACCATCAGCCAATTTAAAATATGTTGTACCAGAACCAGCAGTAGTAGTTAAATCAGTAGTGTTTATTCTTTTCATATCCATAGCGTTTGTTATAGATGTTCTTACAAACGCATCAACCGAACCAGTATTAACTACTGCTACGTCCTTGTCAACTGTTTGACCAGGTGTCATATCCTTCGGAGGTTTAAACTCTTCCACGAGTGATACACCATAATCAGCGGTAGCTGTCAAACGGTTGGTTACTTCATCCTTAGAGGTGAACCATGCAAACGATGATGCAGCTATGATGAGAGCTGCAAGAATACATGACGCACCAAGGACTCTGCGTCTTCTCTTTGATTTGCTAGCCATTTTTCATTTCTCCTTTATTGTGAATTTTTATTCGGATTTTTTGCTATTCAGTTTTTCGTCCCCGTCCGGGCTTTTGCTTTCTTCCTCTTTTTTTCCGGAAGTCTTTTCGTCCGCTCCGGGGGTGGGAGCCTTTGCTCCGGGGTCGTCATTTTCCTCTTTCATAAGCTTCGGGTCGCCTTCGGCTGTTTCCGGCTCATCATCCTTTATGAGGAAAAATCTTTTCAGAAGCTGGAAGAATACTGCGATCATTATTACGATCGGTATTATTATGTACCACCTCAGCTGCACAAATCTGACAACATATCCTATCGCCGGTATGCCGAAATTGACCGTTCCGATCACTCTTTCGCCGTCAATAAGAAAACTGTCCTGCGCATCGTTCGCATCACCCTGAGTCCTGAAGCATGTAACGCCTGTACCCTCATAATTGTCAATTTTCTCCGTAACACGGTGAGTGAGGTATGCGTCGCTGTCCTGAGAGGGATTGAACGTGATAACATCTCCGACATTGATTTCCTTGGGATCCTTCAACTGTACAAAAATCATATCCCCTACATTATAAGTCGGTGACATTGATCCTGTAAGTACTGTGTAATATCTGTAACCAAAAAGTGCCTTGTCAGGCGATGTGCTGAATGAAAACAGCAGCGCTCCGAAAAGTATTGCTGCCGCAAGCAGGTATATGAACACAGTGAATGCTATATCAAACACTTTGGCGCCTGCGGGCATCTTATGGCTTTCTTCCCCGGCCTCTTTTTTTTTCTTTTTGATCGCAAATCACTCCTTCCGGTTTTTAAGCTTTCTCTTTATCAGCTTCGTCCCTGCCGCCATCGTCCTTATCTTCATCTTGTTCCTCCTCATTGCTGTACCTGCGGTACAGCCTGAGTATAACAAGCACTCCTATCACGGCTGCGATCAGAATACCTGCCATGATCTTTCCGAAGCCGGTTCCGAGCAGAAGCACTGCATACCCTATCACAGGCACTCCGAGCTTCACCCTTCCGATGACGTTTTCATAGCTGACCATTGAGCTGTCGGCAACATTATTATTGTCGCCCTTTGTTGTAAGCTGCTGTGTTTCTTTGTTGATCCCGACTATCCTGTGCGTGACCGCAGCGCCGCCCGATGCAAAGGTGATAACATCCCCCTCGCTCAGCTCGTCAAAGCTTACAGGCTCAACCACAATCATTGTTCCGACAGGATATGAGGGTTCCATACTTCCCGTCTGAATACAAAACAGTTTCATGCCGAAAATAAGAACCGCAGCAATTGCTGCGCCCAAAACAAGGATCAGCAGATAGAGCACAGCAGAAAAAACACCTTTCAATATTGAAATTTTTTTCATATATACTCTTATTGCCGCTTTCCTTTCGTTTTTTTAGCACTGACCAGACTTTTACAATTCCAATCATTTTTTATTATATATTATTTTACCGAAACTGTCAATAGTTTTTATAAAAATTAGACATAATTATATCCCCGATTGCATAATTCCTGAATAATATACATATACTACACACTTACAACCCCTGACCATGTATATCCGCACGGGTAAAAACCCAACTCCCATGCGTGCACAATATAACGGTCATACCTTCAAAAAACTTTCCCATGCCTGACGCCATGCCGGTTTCTCGTTATCCTCGAATTCCTCACCGCCAAGCTCTGTCGTCTGTACGGTTTCACTGTAAACAATAATATCAAAATCCTTTATACGATCAATATTATTGTCAGTTCCGCTGCTGAAATCGGTTTTCACCCCCCTTATCAGCGGAGCTTCAGTGGACGCCCCTACAGGCAGTTTTTTTGTATAGTAGAAATATCCGCCGATCTTATCATCGGTGCCGGTACTTTTTACATACCGCCAGTTTTCGGATATTGTGTTTGTGGCGTCCGCAAGCTCATCTTTGAAATCAGCCCAGCTTTTGTATTCAAAATTTTCTGTCATCACAGAGGCTCCTGCGGCGACCTTGCTGTCAGAAAATTCTGCAAATACTCTTACATAGCACGGAACATTTCCTGTGTTTGTAACCTTGATCTCCTTGGTCGTATAATTTCTCATCTCCATCTTCTCAGGGCTGCTGAAATCCTCGGTAATGCTTACATCATCGTGACCTACTGTGATCCGGTTCTCCTTGTTTTTCAGGGTGCCGAGATAAGCAAGCGTTACACTTGTCAGCGACAGTATCACCCCTGCCGCAATGCAGATGATTATTATCTTATTTCTGTTAATTTTTTTCATCATGCAGCACCTTGCTTTCTCTTTACAATGTCAAACAATTCCCTGACCTTTGCATCAGTCAGTATGCTGCTGTCAAGTCCGCTGACTCCAAGCTCGTCTGCCTGTATGCCGATCGCATTGACGCCTATCTGCACATTTGCTCCGTCACCGCTCAGCTCCTGCTCAATAAAGCTTTTCAAAGTTACCTTATCGAACAGCGTTACCGTCTTGTTGTCTGTGCTGCTGTTTGCCGCAAGCTTTTTGTTATAGCCGAAGTAATATTTGTCAGAGTCGGTATCTGTTTCATTTTCCAGATATACCCAGCCTTCCTTGCTCTCTGACGCATCTCCCTTGTTATATCCGAAAACGATCTCCGGCGGAGCATTCGGCGTTATATCAGCTTTATTTTCTCCATTGGCGATCATCTTGAATATCTCAACGACACTTGCCTCGCTGTGTATCTTCTGTCCTGTCTTATGTTCGCCTTCGTCCTCCTCATACAGCAGCGTCACTTCCTTTTTCGGAACAGTGACCTCAAAAAAAACATATTCGTCATTCGTGCCTGTATTTTCGATACTCGGAGCCTTCGGAAGCGATCCTCCGGCTGCGATTATTTTACTGTCCTCGAAAGAGCCCTCGTCAATTTTCAGATCAACACTGCCGATGGTGATTATATTATCAGCCACCTCTGTATCCGTCAGGTAAGACATTGTCATAAAGACAGTGATAAGCGCTGCCGCAGCTGTAACTGCTGCCGCCACCGGCAGTAAATACTTTTGCTTTTTCATACGCATCATCTCACCTTCAGCTGTTTAATATGCTCCAGACCTCAGCCGGATCATCTGTTGTCTGATTGTTCTCTTTCAGGTAATTTGCCTGTATTCCATATGCCTTTACTTTCACGCTGTAATTGCGGCTTCTGTCAAATTCTTTCTCGTTGAAATTGACCAGCTTTATCTGATTGAAAAGCGGCTTTCTTGTCGTCACTCCCGGCATAAGCGGTGACATTTTTTCCGGCTCATCAATTCTCACATGAGCATACAGATATCTGTATGTCTTTTTTTCCGTATCCTGAACCGGATATCCGCTCATCAGCATCCATCCGGCTGTATTTATCTTCTGAGCGGATGTATAGGTCTGATCGTAGTTTCCGTTCTCGTCGATGAATTTATAAAGCGGAACGGCAGTTGTATCTGCGCTGAGCCTTGCGCCCTTGTCCGCATCTGCCTCGCTTTCGATCTCAAGGTCATCGTAGGGAACTGTCACCTCAAGAAAAACATACGTATCAGTTACATCGTCGTTCATTATCCGGGGGTCTTTATCAAGCACCTTTCCGGGAACGATATTCTTTGCCTCCTCAGGCTTCCAGTGCTCCTCTGTAAGCACTATATCCACGTGTCCGCCCTCAAATACATTCGTCACCTCGTCAAAGGATGTCAGGAATGCCAGTGTGAGGATAACAAGAAGAAGCAGAATTATAACAATTACAGCAGCAAGTATCGGAGAGCGTTTTCTTTTGTTTCTGACCTGATCTGATTTTATATCTGTCAATTCTGATGCCCTCCTTTTTATGGTATAATTTTAGCTGATTGTAAAATCAAAAAAGCCTTTATTTATGCGGATGAGCAGTATTGTAATTTACAATTTTTCTCCGCCGCCATCCGTCATTTTCTACGCC
>CACWVH010000120.1 GCA_902764235.1 uncultured Ruminococcus sp. | reverse complement strand
AACCAATATGCACTTCATTACCAAAACTAAATTGACAGCGGAGGCACTCCGTCGCCTCGTTCTGCGAAATTTTCCGCTCAAATCTGATTAAAGCTTCTTGTCGAAAATTAGTATTAATTTTTAAGCCTGCGGCTGCGGTCAAGCTCTTCGGCTATGAATTCAAGATTAGCGACCGTAGGCTCCGACCACGGATATTCAAACATATATTCTCCGTAGAATAAAGTCCTGTTTTTCTCAGGCTCCTCAAGAAATTTAAAGTAATCACATTCAATACGTGTCTTGTCGATCCTGCACGCTCCTCTCGATTTTATAAAGACGTCCTGTGCACCGTATTCTGACAGTGTGCTGATTATCTTGTTCACTGCTCTTCTGTAAAGCTGCTTGACATTTTCATCATATAGATGCTTCGGCCAGAGCTTGTCAGCAGCTTCCTCTGTGTATACATATTTGCCGGCATGATCCACACATAAGGCAAAAAGCTCCTTGGCCTTCCTGCTGTAGAATTTCACCGCTTCTTCACCGCAGAATACCTCAAATCTTCCGAATGCAGATACTCTGAGCTTTTTATCCGAGATCTGTTTTCTTGTTTTACCGATGCAGTACCGGATATCCTCCTTCAGACTGTCCACACATATGAAATAATCACTTTTATATAAATACAGATACTTCACCTGGGATATATTGTCCCCTACAAGGAATATCCGTATTTCAGAATTATTATTAACTAATGTGGTAAGCTCTCCGATATCCCGGGTATTATCTAAGCATACAGATACTATCACCGCATCTGTACCCCGGCACAGTATATTCTCAAGTCCGGCTGCCTGTTCACATACTGTTATCCTTATATCATCATAGATCCTGAATCCATTACTGATATACTCATTGAATTTTCTGTCTTTTCCAAAAATCACCAGATTCATAATCATTCACCTGCTTTGTGATTATTTAATTATATTATAGCCCTATATGCAATAAATTGTCAAGAATATTTTAAACATTTTTTGTGAATGTAATTTAACATAGCAGACAATCTCCTGAAACTGTGAAAACCTCTTGGATAAGCGATTTTTTGAGATTCCTGAATATCTTCCTGTTCACAGAAGCTGTATTTTGTGAATCGGATGGATGTCTGTTTTTTCACATTCAGTTTTTCTTGCATAGAAAAACTATACAAAAATCCACATTGTATTTTATTGACAATAATGTCTGTGTTGGTGTAAAATTATTCAGGGACTGTTTACGATTTAGTTATATACTATAAGCAGCTGTAAAAACGCTTTTGTTTCAGGAAATGCCTGTCAGTTAAATTCAGATCAGAGAAATCACATATAACATATAATAAGATGCAGAACAGCCTGATATGGTTTCAGATCTGTAAATACAGCGTTTCCTTTACATTATAGTAAACGGTACATTTAATTTTCATATCTTTTTACAGTGAAAACAGCGAATATTGCAAAAATTTGACTTTTTTTTACGGAATTTGACTGCTTGTGTCGAAAAACCACACCATTATAATCTGCACCCGGGTATATAAGCAGCCGTAAAAAATAAATTGCGTGTGAATAATTGAGGTGGACAAATGAAAAAATATCTTCTTGCCCTTGATGAGGGTACGACCAGTGTAAGAGCGATACTTTTTGACAAGCTGATGAATATTATCGCTGTATCGCAGCATGAATTCACTCAGATCTATCCCCAGCCCGGATATGTGGAGCATGATGCGATGGAAATTTATGCAAATCAATATGCTGCAATGACCGAATGTATCGCAAAAAGCGGTATTTCCCCATCAGAAATCGCCGGAATAGGTATAACAAACCAAAGAGAAACGACCGTTGTATGGGATAAGGCAACAGGAAAGCCGATATGTAATGCGATAGTCTGGCAGTGCAGGCGCACCGCTGATATATGCCGCAAAGCCATAAGTGACGGAATGGAAGAAATAATTCGTCAGAAAACCGGACTGCGGATCGATGCGTATTTCAGTGCGACAAAGCTCAGGTGGATACTTGACCATACAGAAGGCGCAAGAGAAAGGGCAGAAAAGGGTGAGCTGCTTTTCGGAACGATAGACACATGGCTTCTCTGGAAGCTTACGGAAGGCACTGTCCATGCAACAGATCATACAAACGCATCAAGAACAATGCTCTATAACCTGAAAACCGCACAGTGGGATGATGAGCTGCTTGAATATTTCGGTATACCGCAGTGCATGATGCCGGAGATACGCAGCAGCAGCGAGATCTTCGGAAACGTAAGCGTAATGGGCAAGGAAATACCGATCTGCGGTATAGCAGGAGATCAGCAGGCGGCACTTTTCGGACAGGGCTGCTTTTCTCCCGGTCAGGCAAAGACTACGTACGGTACAGGCTGTTTTCTTCTGACAAATACCGGGAATACTCCGGTAATGAGCAAAAACGGCCTTATCACCACAGCTGCCGCAAGCGAAAAGGGAAAGCCGCTTGAATATGCACTGGAGGGCAGTGTATTCATAGGAGGGGCTGTAATACAATGGCTTCGTGACGGTGCGGGACTTCTGCGTGAATCTGCCGACAGCGAATACTTTGCATCAAAGGTAAGCGATTCCGGCGGAGTGTATGTGGTGCCGGCTTTCACCGGACTGGGTGCGCCGTACTGGAATATGAATGCCAGAGGGACTATCACAGGTCTTACAAGGGGTACAGGTATAAACCACCTTATCAGAGCTTCACTTGAAGCAATCGCTTATCAGACAAACGATCTTCTCGAAGCAATGAAAGCCGATACCGGAGGTGATATCTCCGTAATGAAGGCTGACGGAGGTGCTGCGGCGAATAACCTTCTCATGCAGTTCCAGTCGGATATTTCGGCTCTGACTGTTGTACGGCCTGTTTCAGGAGAAGCAACGGCTGCCGGAGCTGCCTTTCTTGCAGGACTTGCAGCAGGCTTTTTCAGCGGAAGAGAAGAGATATCAGAGCTTTGCAAAAGCGGCAGGAGCTTTGAACCGGAAATGACTAAAGAAAGGAGAGCAAAGCTTCTCGGCGGCTGGAAAAAGGCTGTACAGGCAGCGCTGACCTTTGCTCAGGATGAGGATTAAATGATGGAAGAAAGAAAAATAACAGCACCGTCAACGGACGGGATACATACATTATCAGGCGTTGCGTTTATTCCTGACGGAGAAATATGCGGTATCCTTCAGATAATCCACGGCATGACGGAATATATCATGCGTTATGAGGGCTTTATGCGTGAAATGGCAGAGCATGGTTTTCTGTGCTTCGGCTATGACCAGCTTGGACACGGGTCAACTGCAAAGGATGACAGTGAGCTTGGCTTCATTGCGCACGAGGACGGCTGGAAGTACCTTGTTGAAGATACAGCTGTATTTCCCCGGATAATAAAAAAAGAGTACGGAGAAGAGCTTCCGTACATTCTTTTAGGTCACAGTATGGGGTCGTTCACAGCAAGGCTTTCCGCTGAAAAATTCAATATGCATGACAAGCTGATAATAATGGGAACAGGAGGACCCAATCCGGCTGTCGATGTGGGAATAAAGCTTTGCAGGGAGAAAAAACATATCAAGGGAGAATTCCATAAATCAAAGCTTATCAATAATCTTGCATTCGGAGCCTATAACAAGAAATTCGGATATGACGATAAACACAACTGGCTGAGCAATATTGAAAGCGTGCGAGCTGCTTATGCGTCGGACAGGCTGTGCAATTTTGATTTCACCGTGTCGGCAATGGAGGATCTTTTCAGACTTACGAAATATTCAAACAGAGAGAAATGGTTTTCCTCCTGCGTTACAGAGAAGCCGATACTGATATTATCAGGCGAGGACGATCCTGTGGGGGATTACGGCATGGGACCTGAGATCATACACAGACTGCTTGAGAGCAGCGGCGCAAATGTACGTCTGATATTATATAAGGGCTGCCGTCACGAGCTGCTCAATGACATCTGCCGTGAAAAGGTCATTTCAGATATTCTTGAATTCATAAGCTGAGCTGCTCAGAAAAACAGAGACGCTTCCCGGCGTTGGTGTAAAAATATTCTGGGAATGGAGATGATAATATGCTGCCCAGAAGCCGGTATCAGATGTCCGAATCCTTTCTGACAGGAGCCTTGCTTGCTGTTGTGGCAGGATATCTTGATGCATATACATATATAGCAAGAAGTCAGGTCTTTGCAAATGCTCAGACAGGAAATGTAATGTTTCTTGCAATGAATATCGCCTCCGGTGATATAATGAAAGCTCTTTCATATATTCCGCCGATAATTGCCTTTGTGCTTGGCATATTTATCGCTGAGCAGATAAAAAAACGGCTTGACGGCGGACGGATACACTGGCGGCAGTATGTTCTGTTGCTTGAGCTTGCTGTGATAATCGCTGTAAGCTTACTGCCCCATGGATATATAGGCAGTATCAGACTTGATACCGTTGCAAATGTTATGATATCCTTTGTCTGCTCACTGCAGGTGCAGAGCTTCCGCAAGATCAGAGGAATAGTCTGTGCGACAACAATGTGTACAGGAAACCTCCGCAGCGGTACAGAAGCTCTGACTGTATTTATTCAGTCAAAGGATAAAAAAAGCCTGCATAAGGCAGGAAAATTCTATGCTATCGTGCTGTTCTTTATAGCCGGGGCTGTCATCAGTACCTTGCTCACACAATTATTCCAGGAAAAAAGCGTGATCCTGTGCGGTGCGCTGCTGGTTGCCGCAATACTTATAATGTTCATTGAGCCGCTTGGGAAATATAACGGATAACATATCCGGGAATAATAATACCGCCGCAGACAATCATATGGCTGCAGCGGTAGCTTTTTATCAGTAATTTTCAGGCGGGATGCTTACATCAACGATAACTCTTTCAAAGAAGGGCTGTGATTCCTGAATAGCAGTATTCCCTATTCTTGAGGATGCCGCAAGGTATTCGACCTTTTCCTTGATTTCGATCTCAGAAGCTTTTTCACGTATTCCGTCAATTATAGCAGTTGTAGTTTCCGGGTCACAGTCACCGCAGTCGATAACTACAAGCAGCTGATCCTCCTCGTCCTTTCTCAGACCCTTGATATAGCCTGCACGTACCTCGTCAACCTCATCAAGCATAACATTCAGACCGTCTACAAGGGCCTTCGGAAGCCTTGGGGGTGTATAAATGACCGCTCTCTGAGCCTTACCCTTCTGAGGAACGGAATTGATCGCATTATGCACAGCGTCAATAGTGGGCTTTGTGAGAGTGAAATTGAAGCCCATGGGATTGATAACAACTGTTTCGCCTGTATTGCAGAAGCTTTCGATCTGAGTATAATCTGCTGCACCGATATTGAATTGTCCCTTTGAATCGAACTTCTTAAGCTCGGCAATATCAGTAAAGAAGGGTACGACCTTTAACCCATCGTTGCGCTCAAGTGCCGGAATAGACACTGTTCCGTCCTTCGGCTCGCCCTGTATCGGAATGAGATATTTTGCGTAATATGTATCGACAAGCAGATTGATCTCCTTGTCTGGTGTGACAGACTTATTTTCCATGCACTGGAAAAACCTGTCAGCACTGCATACAAGAGAAGGATTGATAACCGGTCTGTCCTCCTCCTTGACATCGGAATAGTCAGGAATATTGATAAGATCAGTAAGCTCAACAATAACATATTTTTTGCCGTTATCAATAATTATACATTCAAAACCGCTTCTGTGGTAATCAGCGAACATACTCAGCCTGTTTTCTGCCGAGCATTCTGCTGTACCTACGGTGATGCCTGATTCCTTCATATGCGCACAGTAATCCTGACAGAACTGTTTTTCAGAAAAAAGGAATGCAGTCGGTCTGCCCTTGACATAATCGACGAAATGATTTTTGGTTATAGGAGAAAATGCCGACCATACAGTGCCGCAGTTCTGCAGCTCCCTGATTATCTGGTCATATATTTTCTTAGGTTCGTTTTCTTCAAGATAGCTGCTGATAAGCTCCTGAATTTTGCTCATAAGATCAACTCCTGCCCGGGAACATAGTCCCTGTGATTTTTATATTCTTTGCATGATTCATTTCTGCATTTTCAAAACTTATCCATACAAGACAAAAAACAAATGTCTTTGTCGTAATTATCAATAGAAAAGTCCTAAACAATTATATAATATTCATACAAAATTGTCAACCGGCCGGCGGTTGACAAGGCAATGTCATCAACTTAACAAATATTTAAAGTTTCGCCCGCCTTTTCAAAGGCGGCTGGGTCCAGGGGGTGCGGGTGTCCGGTGGACACCTCTGCCGAAGGCAGAAGCACCGACCGAGCCGGCAGGTGAGACCCGGCGCCCCTGGTCGCGCTCCGCAGAGCGCGAAATCTTTTGCATGAGAATCGCTCGTGCCGGGGGTGAATTCAAAAACAGTCCAGTGGACTGTTTTTG
>CACWVH010000119.1 GCA_902764235.1 uncultured Ruminococcus sp. | reverse complement strand
GGCTCAAAGGGCGAGCTTGTTTTCACCTCACTTGATAAGGAAGCGTTCCCGCTGATCCGCTACCGTACAAGGGATATCTGTGTTCTTACACGTGAAAAATGCTCTTGCGGCAGGACCTTCCTTAAAATGACAAAGCCGCTCGGACGTTCAGATGATATGATGATAATCAGGGGCGTTAATGTATTCCCGAGCCAGATCGAGGCTGTACTTCTCAACAACGGTTATGAAGCAAATTACCAGATAATTGTTGACAGAGTTAATAATACCGATACCTTCGACATCAATGTTGAAATGAAGCAGGATGATTTCACAGATATACCGGGCGCAATTACAAAGAAGGAGAAGGAGCTTCAGAATGCCATGAAGGCAATGCTTGGCATCAATCCGAAGATCCATCTCGTCACACCAAAGAGCATCGAGCGTTCTGAGGGCAAGGCTGTCAGAGTAATAGATAAACGTAAGAGACTCGGCATTAATGTCTGAACAAAATAAAAGGAGGCTTAATCATGGCAGTAAGACAGATATCTATTTTTGTAGAGAACAGGGAAGGCAAGCTTGACCTTATCACAAGCTCAATTGCGAAAGCAGGAGTCGATATCCGTGCAATGAGTGTAGCAGATACCCAGGATTTCGGAATTTTCCGCCTTATCGTCACAGATCCGGAAAAAACGAAGGAAGCTCTGGAGTCATCCGGATGCTTTGTATCAATAACAAATGTTGTTGGTGTATCAATGCCTGATGTTCCGGGTTCGCTTGCAAATGTTGTAAGCATACTTGCAAAGAATAATATAAACGTTGAATATATGTATGCCTTCATAACAGTATCGAAGAAGAATGCATCAGTTGTTCTGAGAGTAGCCGATAATGAAGAAGCAGAAAGGGTACTGACAGAAAACGGAATCACACTTCTTGAGGAAAAGGATATAGTTGATATGTAAAAAAACACTGCTCCGCATCGGGGCAGTGTTTTTAATGAAAGAGAGAGTTGGCTCAGACAGAGAAAAACAGACACGCAGGATGCAAGAAGCATTTTACGTGTCTGTTTTATTATTATTCAGATACATCATTGATATCAAAAAGCTTGTAATGAGATTTGCCATGCCTTTTTACATAATAAAGCATCTGGTCAGCCCTGTTGAGTGCAGTTTCAAATTCATCCTTTGAGCCGCCCTTGAAGACTGCAATACCGATAGAGCACGAAATTTTCCTGTCATCGGGAATATATATATCCTTGTCAAGCTTTTTTCTGATCCTGTCAACAAAACCGTCTCTGATCTCATGGTAGATATGCTCGGCAAATTCAGCGCCGTCCTGCTCTGTTTTGTCATACAGCAGAATAATAAATTCATCACCGCCGTATCTGACAGCAAGTCCTTTGCCCTGAGTCATTCTTTTGAATATTTCAGCAAAGGTAACGAGAACAAGATCTCCTACCTCGTGACCGAATGTATCGTTGTAATATTTGAAGTTATCAAGATCAAGATAAAGAAGTACATTGTTAATATTGCTGCTTTGTGAGCAGATTATCTCTGCCTGTTTGCTGAAACCGTTTCTGTTTGTGATGCCTGTGAGATGGTCGGTAATGGCAGACTGTTCAAGCTGCTGGTTCATACGCTCGATCATAATACGGCTGTCGATTCTTCTCATCATTTCACAGAACTGACTGAAGGCGAATTTCAGTATCATCAGATCATTTCCGGTGAGCAGTGAACGGCTTCCGACCGATCTTCGTTTTATTTTGACGATTCCTATAAACACAGTTTCTGTACCGGACTGCTCCATAATAGGAATACCGATCATAGTCATGATATGCTGCTCATTAAACGGCTTCATAACCGGGAAAAACTGAGTGAAATTCTTATCAACACGGTTTGTCAGAAACGCCTGACGGTAGGTAAGGAAGAAATCAAAGATATTGTTGAATTCCTCATCAGAGATCGGCGGTCTTTCTCCGTCATGCATAAGCTCATGCCTGTCATCTCTTCTGCGCAGTATAATTATATCATCAAGATGATAGCTGTTTTTGATAACAGCCGAAGTATTGAGATACAGGTCGTCAACACTCATATTTTCACGGCTTATAGCCTTCTGAAGAACTGTCAGGAATTTTATGTCTTTTTCACGGTTTGAAAGCTTTATCTGAGTGCCTGCCTGTCTTGCAATTTGCAGGATATGAGGGACAGGCAGATTTGTTTCGGATCTTAGAATAGGTTCATTCCTGCGTTTACCGTTTTCAGCAAAATACAACAGCTGCTGCTTCTTTCTTTCAAGGCCTTCTTTTTCGCAGAATTCAATTGCATCAGCTATAACCTTGTCAGCTTCGTTTTTCATTCCCTGCTTGAGATAAAGCGTAGCCTGCTCGACTGCATATATGGGAACAGCGAAGAATCTTGCTCCGGAAGCCTTTTCCATCGATATCCTTGCATCGTTAAGCTCTTCCTGACAAAGATCAAATTTGTTCTCATAATTATTAAGCATAGCTTTAACCAGATGATAAAGCAGAAGATCCTCATCCCATACGCCATCGTTGCTTTCCTGAAGCACCTTGAGCATATGTCCGACAATGACCTCCATTTTACTCAGGAAGTAATAGCAGTTGTAATATTCCTTCTGATAATAGCAGCTTGCGGCGATCATGCTGTAAAGCTTAGTTGTACTGCATGCGCCGATTGATCTGTAACCCATTTCCTTGAGCATCTTTATAATCAGTTCGATAATGGAGATAGTATTCTGATAATCTTCTGATACAAAGAAGTTCATTGCAAGGTTATAAAGCGAATTCATAACATCATCAGGCTTTTCAAGCTCTGTAAGATTAAGAACGCTTTGCGTAAGATATTCGTGAGCCTTTTCAAAATCCTCAAGAATAATACTGTTATAGCCCAGACCTGCAAGCATATGTGATTCCCTGAGCGGGTTGGGACGCTTCAGCACAGCAAGTCGTTTCTTGTACATTTCACGGACAAGATGATGATGTCCGGAGCGTGAATAAAGAATGATGTTTTTCATATAGGCATTCATAAGGAAATTGTCATTTTCAAGCATTGTACCTATCTGAATACCCAGTTCAAAGTAATAAGGCTTTTTCTCGCCGGAAGCGATAGCCTGAACAGTTTCATCCTCATTTTCAAAGCCGAAAACATAAAGATAGGCAAGGAAATTGGTGAATCCGAATTCCTTTGCTTTTTCAACGATCTGCATATCAACCTTGTGTGTGAAATCATATTCAAATATATCCTTGCCGATACCGCAGTAGGCAGACCATAAAAGTATCTCTGCCTTACAGGCAAGAAGCTTGTCACCCATCATTTCAGCAATTCTGACACATTCCTCACAATACTGTCTTACAGGTCTGATCTGAGAAATAATCATTCTTGCCCTTGCATATGTGTAGAAGTACATATAGCGCAGATAGAGATCATCAATCAGGTTGCATCTCATATCCGTCATTTTGTCGCAAAGAACCAAAGCATGATCTACCTGTCTGAGGTTCATATCAATATTGGCAGCAAGCAGCAGAAGCTCAATATGATCCTCCTTTTTCAGCCATATTGTTTTTTCATCCAGACGGTTCATAATATTGCTGATGTAATAATATGCATCCTCCAGTGAAAAGGTCTGATACATATTTTTCAGCTTGGTGAAGTATTCGTCCTTCAATGACTTATCAAACCAGAATTCATCCTGAACATCCATAGTTCTTTCGCTGTCAAGACTTCCCCATTCAAGCTGAAGATTCTGATCGTCCGCAGTCTGAAGGAGTTCATCCCAGACGCTTTTCTTGTAATCAGCGATATTGAATTCATCGTTATACATCAGTATAGAATGAATATGAATTGATTGCTCAATGATTGAACGAAAAAGTCTTATGGTACTGTATGGAGCCAGATGAAATTTTGAAAGTATCATAATCAGATGATGTTCTCTGGAAATATACTCAAGAATCCCGACAATATCCTGAATCATCCTGTTGGTTTCATACTGGATCTCAAAATGAAGGACATCCTCTTTTCTGGTACATACATCATTAATGATAAAACCTGCAAGAGGTTCGATATGCATAGAATAAACGCGGCATTTTTTAAGAAAATCCTCAACAGACATTGAAGAACTGTAATATGTATTATAGCATTTACGGATCCACTGCAGGAAAGGGGCAAAGGTGCAGTGCATATCGTGCATTGCGTACTCGTGATACAGAAAAACCTTGTCACCGGTTTCTTCAATATCAGCAAGGATCTCGCTTTTTGTTATATCCAAAGTATTGTAATGCTTGATAAAGATAACATTTTTGTTCTGCTTTTCAACATAAGAGGCAACAACGCTCTGAACGTACATTTTAAAATCCATACAATTCCCCCTTGTGCAGCATAATTAGTTGCTTCCTCAAAGCTATATATCTTAATTATACCATATTTTTAGGATAAATCAATAGAAATAAATGTAATTCTTTATTGTTTATAGTCAGAACTATTTGAATTCTGCTGTATTTTGTTTTTTTCGCAAAAAAATGCTCTTTGCGCACCAATGACTGCGAGTGTATCACCAAGCTGTACGAATACAGAAGCAATTACAGCAAGCTCATCATCGTCAAGCCGGCAGGCGATCATATTTGCAATTGCAGTTACTGCTGCGGTAAGCTCACACGGATCCATTTATCATCATCCTCTGATTTTTTTCAGCTGTAAACCCGGAATATCTGTTTAATAAAGCTTCCAGACCGGATATACTAATATATAATATGAGATGTATAAAGAAATGTGAATAAGCTGAAACAGCTGATGATAAAATTACCTCATGGTGTAAATGGCTTTGATAGTGCAATTCACTTTCTTATCCGATAATATAGTTTTGGTCAGAGGAAATCAAAACCACGGCAGAAAATTAAAAGCGAATATAATCAGCCGACATAAAAGCTTTTGTCAGTGGGAGGTCTGACTGCGGCTTAGACAGTATCCACTGGTGGGCAAGAGCGGAGCATAAGCGCAGCGACCTCCGCAATTATGACACCGGCGGCGTTATTGTAAAATATTTCTGAGACTTTTAAAGCAGAAATGTAGTCAGCAATTCAGGCTCAAAAAGTCTGGCAGTGCCCGAGTAAAACTATTTCAGACTGACTAAGATGTGAATCAAGGGTCCAGCGTCACGCTGGCAGCGGCACGCCGCCGCCGGTTGAGTTTTTGTTAAGAAACTGATATAATCAAGATGGACAGGGAGGTGATAAAATGATAACTGATTCATATCACGAGGAAAGAGAAGTATTGTTTTCACCTGAAGCATTTTTGGGAGAACGAAAGTATATCTGCGATATTGCAGTTGCAACTTTTTCGCATGAGATAGTAAAAGCTGTTGTTGAGAAATATCCTCATGTCGTGGTTGCCAGAACCGGGTCTGCAAATGGTCACAAGCCTATATATATGCTTGATGTTAACGGAAAAAACATTATATTCTATATGTCGTCGATAAGCTCCTGTTGTGCCTGCAATGATATTATTGAAATGCAGTGGCAGACGGGAATAAAGAAGCTTATCATGTTTGGTTCAGCAGGAGCGCTTGACTCAGAGGCCACAACAGGAAGATATGTTATTCCTACACAGGCATACCGTGACGAGGGAATGTCATATCATTATGCACCTGCGTCCGATTATATGGAAATCAGAAACCATGAAAAGCTTGCAGCTATTTTTGAAAAACTTGAACTGCCATATGTAAAAGGCAGGGTCTGGACAACAGATGCACCTTACAGGGAAACAAGAAAAGCAGTTGAGAAAAGAAGAAATGACGGTTGTATTGCAGTCGAAATGGAGCTTGCAGGAGTCCAGGCGGTCTGTAATTTTTACGGAATAGAGCTTTACGATTTTCTTGTGACAGGAGATATACTTGACGGTGAAGAATATGATCCGCAGGGTCTGAGCAACGCAAACCATTCGCTTGACAAGTTCTTTATTGCTCTTGAGATAGCAGAGCTTATTAAGTAAACTACTATGGGAGTCAAAAAAATGTCATCAAATAAGGAATATCTTGATTATGTTCTTGAACAGCTTTCTGAACTTGAGGGAATTACATACAGGGCAATGATGGGGGAGTATATTCTGTATTATCAGGAAAAAATATTCGGAGGAATATATGACGACAGATTACTCGTCAAGCCTGTCAGTGCAGCGAAAGCCTTGCTTTCTGATGCACCTGAGGAGCTTCCCTATGAGGGAGCAAAGGAGATGCTGCTTGTCGAAGACGTAGACGATAAGCAGCTTTTGAGAAAGCTTATTATCTCAATGTCAGGTGAGCTGCCGATGCCTCGCAGAAAAAAACATAATAAATTATAATGTTAACCCGTATCAGTGCGATATTGTGATAAAAATATCAAATATAAACTGAGTCTTAGCATTGACCGGATATACAAGAGACTCCGCCATATTCTGAAACATAGATATGGCGGAGTCTGTTTTAATACTATTTTTTCATATTAGGGAAACACTGATTTAATCGCAAAATATAATTCTTTATTAGAATAATGAATTATAAAGGCAATAAACTATGCTATAATATGGAAAGAATGAAA
>CACWVH010000118.1 GCA_902764235.1 uncultured Ruminococcus sp. | reverse complement strand
TATGGGTGAACAACTTAAAAACCTGAAATGCATAAAACAACGCATTATCTCTGGGTTTTTCAGAACAATCAATAATGAGTTTCACGGATTCAGGTTTAATAATACACTTTTTCATCAGCTTTAGCAATGGTTTTCCGGCATTTTTTCATTCTCATCATATTATAACTCAAATATCCCACTTGAATAATCTGCGTTTATTTCTCCGGCTGTCTACCGGGCGGAAAAATAAAATATTATACAAGTTATATTTATACTGACATCTGATAAAAAACAGACAGGTTCTGAAGTCTGTTTTTTATCAGGGATCAGTATAAGCTGCCCCCTTGTCCCGGCGGTATCATCAACCAGAGTCTGAATGTCATATCTTCGTCAGTGCTTGATAATATTTCCGCCCGGACGGGAGACGCTTTACTTAATCCTACGGTTCACCAGCTTTATCCTGAAGCTTTGCTGTGAAAACTATAGTTTCATCATCAGCTGCCGAAAGAACGATTCTTTCCAGCTCATTATAGTCAAGTCCGCTGATCTCCGTATTGTTCCTTATCCATATATTGCTGAATTCAAGATCATAGCCTTCTACGATCCTGAGAGTCTCAGGCGCACTGTTAGCAATGATGCTTGTGACCTCAGCATCGCTCACAGCTGTACCGTTGTGAGTTTTCTTATGGATATACTTCGTGCTGTTTTCTTCTGATATCGTAAAGATAAATTCATACTGTGCAGTGTTGCTGCCGCCGTCTGCAAGGTACGAGCGGTTTTCTTCATCTGCCCTGAATATTACCTTTCTGATATTCTTGCTTCCGCTGTGATCCTTCTGTTCAAAATTGATCTCAAATTCACAGTTGAAGCCGTTATACTCTGCCCTGAGGGTATAAACTCCGTCACTGAAAAGTCCGGGGTTCTTTATCTCAAGCAGGTTCTGGTTTGATATATCAGAGAATTTATCTCCGAATCTGGTATCATCCGCTGCTTTCTGTACCCAGCTTATTGAAAGACTGTTTTTCTGCTGCGGAGTCATCGTGATCTCGCTGCCGTCAGCTTTTATGATATATGCCTCAAGCTCAGACTTCGGTATTTCTGCCTTTTCTGCGTCTGTTGAAACAGGATCGCTGTACTGCACTCTGATACCCTTTATGCCGTTGAATTTATTCACCGTACATTCGCTGTGGCTGAACTTATCGTAATATGCAAGCCGGTTTTCGTAATCAATAACTGCTGAATCGTTTGCCTCTACTGTAAAGCTCAGAATTCCTGCAGCAAAATCAGTATCACTGACGCCTGATGCATTCCAGTCTTTAAGCTCATATCTTGATACATTGACCTCGCTGATCTCATATCTGCCGGGGTCGATCTCCATTTCGTCTGTTTCAGCGTGCAGGCTGTTTCCTGTCAGCGTCATTGACAGAACATATTCACGCTGATCCGCTGCCGGGATATCCGTCAGAACGCCGTCAATATAGCTCTTTGTCTGTCTGAGTCTGAAGATAAATGTCGGGTCGCCCCATGCGGAGTTGCGTTCATATATCGTCTTTGTGATCTTCAGAGCAGCCTTCTGGGCTTCGTCACGGCAGATAAGCTGCTGATCTGTCTGACAGTTATTTCTGCCGACTGTGAAATACACCCTGTTATTGCTGCCGCTGCGGTTTAAATCTGTACGTCTGAAGCCCTGCGGTGCCTGTATTTCCTCAAGATAATAGCGTCCCCATTCAAGGCTCTCGATATGTATCCTGCCGTCAACATCGGTGGTCATATATGTTTCGCTGCCGAGAATATCAGCATAATACACATCGTTTTCAAATTTAAGATTCATACGTTCATCAGCAGCTTCGCCGATTCTGTACAGCTCAAAGCGTGCACCCTCAAGCTTATCTCCGATATCCTTGTTGTTTGAAGCCTCCTTAGCGGTCTTTGTCAGTGTGACTTTGCCCTTGATACGGGTATTGTCGGCACTGATGATATTGACTGTTTTGTCAGCCTGTTCAGCCTTTACCTCGAAGGGAACAAGACATTCCTCATCTGCTGTATAGCCTGTCGGTGTGCTGACCTCCTTCCAGTAATACCTGCCCCAGTTTTTAACAATGACATCTGTAACAGCTTTTTCCTCGCCGATATCCGAATAGTCATTTCCAAGATATAAATCATCAACCGTACCTGCCTGATAGGTTGAGGGGTCTGCGGGGTCATAGCTCTCCGGGTCATCATCAAGCGGCTTCGGCTTGAGCCATTTGATATACTTTGTAAGACCGTCGTCACCGGTTACTACCCTTGCAAGAAGGACATCGCCTGTTCTGTACTCATTCGCAGGCTTTACATAAGGCTCTGATTCAGCAGTAACAGTATACTTTCCGTCCTGAAGCACATCATTGACTGTATATTCAGATACATCGGACTCTGTCACCGTGATTGCGGTAGCCGCAGTCGTCTTTGCATAAGAAGAACCGCTTTCCCTGCCGTTATTGACTACGAATTTCACTGCATCCTTCGGCGGACGTATTGTGTAGTAAGCATCCCCGTCAGATGCCTTCTCAAGCATGAAGCCCGGTGCGGACGCTGCGAGTGTATTTCCGTCCTTATCAAGGAAATATACATGAGGATCGTCCCAGCCTGTACCGCTTATGCTGATCTTCATAGTCTGACCTGTGTATAAATCATAGCTTACAGATGTTGGAGCTGAGTGCTGCCAGTTACCACATTCATATTTACCAGATGTTATTGTCCCGTTGGGATAGAAGCCATAGCCTCGTCTGTAGCTTTCCGTACCGACATCAAGAGGAATATCAACAGTCTGACCTCCGCTGCCGTTGAATATGATATTTGTGTACTTATCTGCCGGAGCATCAAACTTATATACTGTCTGGCTATACTCATTTGTATATGAGTCAACCGGATCTACTCCAGGCCACTCTGTGATCTTATCATCGCCGTTCCAGTAATAAGCTTTTACATCTGTCCAGCCATTGACATTGGTAAAGTAGATATAATCATAATCGTAATCGGTAGTCTGTCCGGAAACTGTCTCTGTGGTCTGCACTTCTTCTTCATCGTAGGGAACAACAACACTGATCGTATGCTCATGTTCATCGAAATCCGGATGGAGCTTATCAAGAGGATAAATTCCGCTTTCGGGTGTGGCTGAAAGCCTTACGATAATATCGTTCAGCGTATAGTCATTTCTGTTCTCATACGCTTCTGCATTATAGGTATTGCCATCCACTAAGCTCTCTACATCATACCTTGCGGTTGTTTTACCGGAATCTCTTCCGTTATTCAGTGAGAACTGAACTGCATTATCAGGTATCGGAACACTGTACCACCACCAGCCGGTTTCACTGTCGTGCTTGATATTCTGCATGACATAACCGCTTCCTGTCTGCAAACCGGTCTGTCCTCCCTGCTCGTCGCTGTAAAAGCTTACGTGAAGGTTATCCCATAAATTATCGGTATCGGTCTGCACCACATACAGTCTGTCACCACGGTCGGTATATACCTGAGTTGAATTCGGATCAGCATACTGTGTGCTGTTTGAAATGCTTCCGGTATTATCGTCTGTTGCACTGTTATTAGTATACATATAACCGTACTGATAGGAGCTTTTTCCGAAATAACCGATATTACCTGTTTCATGTCCGCCGCTGCCGTCATTGAAAATGACTGAGCTGTAAACACTCAGGTCGCCCATAGGCTTGCGGAATTTGTATACATTATAGGTCTGTCCGTCAACGGTATATTCAAACGAACCTACCGACTGTACACCGGGCCATACTGAATAGCAGGCTCTCAGGTAGTTATTGGCACGGAGATTATTGCCGCCGTAATAATATGCATACATTACTTTTGTAGAATCAGCCCAGCGGGATTTGTCGAGGAAGTATACATAATCAGTATCGGTATCGACCTCAAACTTTTCCTCATCGGTCTTGTAATAATTGTCATGGGCAACAGTTTCTATTTCATACTGCGACCATTTCTCAAGCACTGCAGGCTGTCTGACATCCCACGAACTTTCAGTAAACTTCCAGAAGTTATTGTTGTTCTTCAGATCGGTATGCTCACGGTCTATCGGAGTCATCCCAGTGAAATATTTTCCGAGACCGGAATCATTGGATTCATTAACGCCGTTATTGATCCTGAAATACGCTGCATTTTCCGGAATAGTTATCTCATAGCAGAGATTATCGTATTGATTATCGCCGTATTTTTCTTTGTTGTCGCCGAAATCAAGGCGGTAATTGCTTTCTGCATGACCGTAAGGCTCCATAAGATATCCCGGGAAGCTCTCACCGAGAGGCTGCTGATTTTCATCGAAGAATTCAATGTGGATATTATCCCAGCTGTACTTATGGTTACGTCTGAACACAAGCTTGTTCGGTGAGGCAGCATAGGACTGTCCGGTACTTCCGGGAGTATTTGTCCAGTTCCATGTACCTGTTGTTGTTTCTGCATTATTGCTTGCTTTATAGTATGCTCGTCCCCTGACAAACTGTATTCTTTCGGTATATTTGCTCCAGTTCTCTTTATCCAGATGGAAACGGACATAATTTGCACCTACAGGCGGCTGGATTTTCCATATTACTTCAGCAGTGCTTGTACCTGTGTAATGTACAAATCTCTCCCATACCTCAAAAGGAACAGTATTGATCTTGCTTCCCTCATTATCAGCACTGTAAAACGTAGCATATACCTTCTTGCTGCTGTCCTCAAAAAGATCGCCTATCAGCATTTTGGTGCTGTCGTCATAGGTCATGTTTATGCTGTCATTTCTCCATCTTGAACCATAAACATAATTATCCTTGAAATAGATATAATCATTATCGGTTCTCGGAGTGATGATCTGCTGTTCGTCCGATGACTGAGGTATTGTATATTGGTTATCGTTGTACGTGTAGGTGTAGGAGGTCTCAGTCCTGATCTTGTCAGGTCTGTACCACAGCTCGAATTCTGCGCCGTTCAGCGGATTGCCGAATTCGTCCTGCTTATAGATCTTGACATCTGCATCCTTTCTGGGGTCCTCGTGAACGACCTCGCATGAGATATTACTTTCACTCAGGGTGAATATCATATCATTATGGGTCGTTCCGTTTTTATTCGTGACTGTAAAGCCGTCACAGCTCTTTTCATAGCCCACAGGCGGCTGCACCTCAAGGAATGCATATTCGCCGAAGATGATATCCTCCGCAGGAACATAGATCATACCGCTGCTGTTTGTGCGGTATTCGCCTATCTTATCCCAGTACTGTTCAACCGTGCCGGTATATGAGCCGCCGCTGTTTCTGAGAGCATTTTCCGCATCAACTCTTGTCTGCACATTACTGTAAGGCTTGAGATACAGCAGATAATAGGTAGCGTTCGCAAGAACCTCCTTTGAGGTCTTGTCTGTCTTTTTCAGCTTGATATCTGATTTCTGTACTACCTCTTCATTGCCGATCTTATTCTTGATGCTTCCGTTTCCGATGAAGCCCGGAGCTGATTCGGTCTGCTCTGTGTATGCAGCTTGAGCATCTTCATCGTCGGCACTGTCAACATCAATAGTAAAGCTGTAATAAACATCCTCATCAGAGGCGGTCTTTACTATACTGAATACATCATTGACATAGGTCTCTTTAAGATAGTAGGTATTCAGCGGCATATCAAAGAACTCTATCCTACCTCTGCTGTCTGATACTACCTCATTCGATGTACTGTCATTTTTGATAGTATATCCTGAGCCTTCTTCATATGAAACATTTACTGCTTCGTAAACCGGCGACTGAGCCGTGCCTTTATTGATATACAGCTCAAATTTTGCGCCTTCGATAGTAAAATCGCTGTAATCCTCGTGATTGCCGTACTTATCAAAGTAAGTCTTGTCGATCTTGACGACCTCTGCACCGCCTGTGATCTGGGTATTTGTAACATAGATCTTCTGGGGCTGATCTGTCGAAACATTGCGCTTCACAGCTTCAACCTGCTGACCGTCAGTCTTTTCAGAAGGCTCTGAGGGATCATCAATCTGATACGAAGCTTTATAGCCCTGAATATCCTGCTCCGCTGCCTTATATGTGAACACACGGTTCTCATCATCATAGACAAGCACGGGATATTCTGTCAGGTAATTCATATCAGTGCTTACAAAGCTGACTGAATGACCGTTTGTAGTGCTGTTCTGAGAGTTGAAAGCAGTGTCAGCCTTTGTTCTTGTCTTTATGACGCCGCCCTCTTCATATTCCTCCTGAACGCTTCTTGTCAGGTCGATAACGATATCACGGTAATCATGCTCAACATTGTTTCCATCGGTATATTTTCCGACATACTTATGATGTGCGGTATCAACTACCCATGTTTTTTCAACCTGAAGCTTTGTAACAGGAAGTGTATTTGTGATATCAAACTGTTCGGCATATCTCTTTGTGGAGTCTGTGTCATAGGTTGTAAGCTTTGTGCAGCTGCCTTCATAGCCATAGCTTCTCTTTACCGTATCATAGGTGAAGTTTGCCGTGGCATCTTGAGCTTTGTACATTTCCGGTTACTGCAACAGTACCGGTCGTGATGTTGTTATCACCGGTAGATGCCGCAGCAGTTGTTTTTTCTTCCTTTATATTATAGACAATAACATTACCGTTCTTGTCATATTTCGGAAGTCCTTTGAAAATAAGGTTTATCTTCTCAGGCGGATCGCTTTCATCGACAGCGTCCTTTCCAAGCACCTTTACAGAGCTGAAAGGCTGTACAACCGTTCCGTTTCTTCTCCATTGCAGTGCGGTGTCGGGCTCGCCCTTTACCACACCGGTGAGAGTGACTGCAAGATTGTAATGCAGATCAGCTGCATGAGCCGGGTCATAACCGTTATCCTGCCATGTTTTGGTGACGATTATATCCCTTGTATCAAGGCGGTTTGTGATCTCCATCGGTGTGCTGAGCGGGGTATTGCCGTCCCATGTGCTGCCGGAGGAAAGTGTCTCAAGCAGGGCTGTATTTGTCAGTGTCTGCCTGTCATTATTGTTTTCTGCCGGCTGACAATACTGCGGAGCAATATAGCCGCTGATCTGGTTCTGCTCTGTAACCTTGAAGGTATACAGGGTGTTGTCCTCAGAATATTTCAGAAGCTTTTTGAAGGTATAGGTCCACTTGCTGTTATTGCTGTCTGCTGTCGGAACAGTGACCTCAGAATAAGCCGGGTCATCCCAGTCTGCCGCTCCGCTTACAGCTGTTTCAAGCTTCAGCTCAAGCGGATCAGTATCACCTGAGCCTCCGGGCTTAGCCGGGCGGAGCTGATATCTGTCATAGATACCGTCCACATCGTCATCCCAGTTCTTGATGACATTCACCGCTGTGAGCGGAAGGGTATTTGTGATATGCAGCTTTGAAACATAGTCATATGTTCCGCTCTGACCGGCTCTGAGTGTGAGCCTCTCAGTTTCGGATGTACATGAGCCGACATAGCCGTACTTATGATTTGTAACAGTCAGGTCATAATGTCCCTGAGCGGTATTGTCTGAAAGAGTTCCTCTTTCATAATCAGAGCCAAGTGCTGTATCGCTGTGTACTTCCTCGGTTATCGAATATGTGATAATATTTCCGGAGGAATTGAATATCGGAAGCTCAGTAAATTCAATATGATTTGACGAATTCTCATTGGTGCTGTCTGATACTGTGATATTCTTTTTCTCACTGTATTTTCCGCTGATATTTCTGCCGGCCTTTGTCGTTTCAAGAGAAGCGTTTGAAAGAGTGACATCAATATCATAGCGGAGAGTACCCTCATCACCACCCGGCTTGTAGCTTTCATCAGCCCATGTCTTATCTACACTGATCTTGCGTGTTCTGAGGGTATTCTTTACATAGATCGTCTTATTCTGTGTCTGATAATCTGAAAGTGCAGAATTGTCCTCGATAAGATCATCTCCGGTATCCTTTGAAGCCGGGAATACGAAATTGCCGGAGCTGCTGTTGCTGTAATCCTGATTGTAAGCTATATCATTCTGAGAATTTATCTCTTTGATATAGTATGTTACAGCCTGCCATTTTGAAATTGTACCGGACCCCGTTTCCGTTCCGTCTACATTTATATAGACAGGAAGATAATCGAAATCATAGGTGCTTTCAAATTTGCTTTCATCATAGTCTGTCGTTGATGCATTATCAGCAACCGCTGTGAAGGCTGCAAGCGTCGGAGCATAAACATAATTGCTGCTTTCATTTCCGGGAACTGCCCTGAATTTCGCATTGATATGTCCGCTAAGATTGCTGACATTTTCCACCTTGCTGTTTACAGCATGTCCCTGAGCATCAACATAATAGCACCACAGCTCAACAGTTACATTTGAAAGCTCAGGTCTTGTGGACTCGCTGAATTCCCTGTCGTTCCATATCTTATAGGCTTTGAGAGTCTGATCCTTGACTTCATACTTATTTGTAAATGAATAGCTGTATGATACTGTTTCAGTTTCATCTTCCAGCGTTACGGGCGTAGCCCCGATCTGATAGGAAGAAGCATATTCTGCCGGAGTTACCTCAATGACCCTATAGTCATAATCAAGGTTACTGAAGCTGTACTGCGGATATTTTCCGAAGGATACGCTCCAGCCTGTTTCAGATGCTGTCTGTGTTTCAACATCCGTCCAGTTCTTCTCTGTCTTTTCGGAAGCTGAAAGACCGCTGTCATCAACCGGATAATCACTTATTTTTCTTTGCAGCTTGAATTGCAGGGTTGTCGGACGCTTGAAGTCGCGGTTCTTTTCATCGTCCCATGACTTCTGTGCCGAATATTTCTCCATCGGGAGCTTATTCGTGATATCATATTCCATCACGATGCCATTTACAACTACCTTTTCGCAGCTTGCCTCGTAGTGGTATTTTCTGTCTGCATCGGTTACAGCAGTAAATTCATTTGAAGCTGCAGCTGTTCTTGTACCGCTGAGCTTTGCTGCAAGATCAGTCGTCTCCGCAGTATGGGTATTGTCATATTCTTCCTTGATATTATAGGTTATGACACTGCCGTCTGAATAGTATTTCGGCAGACCCTCGAACAAAAGTCCCTGGGTTGCGTCTGATGCCAGATACTTTGTTTCACGATTGGTAGTTTTATTATTGCTCAGTGTTATCGCAAGATTATAGCGATATCCGGTATTGCCATTGTCCTTCCACTGCTTGGAAACGATAATATTTCTTGTGTCAAGACTGTTTGTCAGCTCAAGCGGCTTATTTAATTCTGTCATACCATCCCATGTGCTGCCGGAGGACAGAGTTTTAAGATCATTTCCGCTGAGCGTCCGTGTTGTGTATGTCGGATCAGTATATCCGCCCAGATGAGTTGCTGAACCGTCAAGACTTTCGGTTATCCTGAATTCATATGCAGTATTTTCCTCATCATATTTGAGAAGCTTCTGATATATATATGTCCAGGTATTTCCGCTTGCCGCAGGATAGGTCTGCTTCATACTGTAGCTTGGCACAGACCAGCTATTGCTGCCCGTTCTGCTTTCAAGCGTCAGTCCGAGAGGATCAGCATTTGAAGCATCAGGCGCATGGGGTCGGATACCGTATTTATCGCTCTGATCGTCCCAGTGCTTGATGACCTTTACGGATGTGAGCGGAAGCTTATTGAGGATATTGAAGCGTACAACAGCATTTCCGCTGCTGCTGTCCTTATTCACCTTACAGCTGCCTTCATAGCCGTATTTCTTATCTGTTACAGTTACAGCAGAATCCTCTGCGCCTGTTACATTATACAGGTTTGCTGCATCTGTACTGTCAGCTGAGGCTCCGGCTGCCGCCGGCTTTTCCTCAACGCTGTAGCTGAGAAGTGCGCCGCTTGCGTTATATACCGGGAGACCGGCATATACTACACCATGACCGTCAGCTTCTGAGATTATCTTTGCAGCACTGTAGGGTTGCTTTGATGTGCCGACCAGAAGATCGTCACATTTCAGAGTCACCTCTACCTTATAATGCAGTGAAGCTGCATCCGGATAGCTGTTATCATCCCAGCTCTTTGCAACCGTGATATTGCGGGTTATAAGGCTGTTGGTGATATCAAACTGGGTACCAAGCGGAGTATTTCCTGTCAGGTCGGTTTCATCAAGCACAATATTGCCTGCGATTACCTGCTTGTTTACATGATTTTCATCATCCGGCACTTCATAGACAGAAGCACTATATGCATTGATTGTATTCTGCTCTGTGATCTTAAAGATATACGGGTTGCCGTCGGCATCGTATTTCAGCAGCTTTTTATAGGTATAACCTGAATCCGTGAAATTGAATTAAATCTTTTTTTAAACCTTCCGGGTTTTCATTTCAGCCAGGCGGCAGGTATGGGTGAACAACTTAAAAACCTGAAATGCATAAAACAACGCATTATCTCTGGGTTTTTCAGAACAATCAATAATGAGTTTCACGGATTCAGGTATAAGTCCATGTATTGCCGCTTACTGTGGGCTGTGAGTCCTCCACACATCCGGGTGCTGCCCAGCCTGATGTATCTGCGCCTGTCTGAGCTGTATCATCAAGCGATGTCTCAGCGACCGGTTTTGTTTTCAGCTCAAGTCCCAGCGGATCGGCGTCATCGCCTGTGGGCGCTGCCGGACGGAGATTGAATTTATTGCTCTGGTCATCCCAATGCTTGACAGCCTTGACAGATGTCAGAGGAAGTGTATTGAGGATATTGAACTGAGTTACCGGCTTGCCTGCAAGCGTTTCATCCTTATACGAAATCACACTGCCGTCATAGCCGTATCTACGGTCATCATCCCTTACTGTAAGCAGAGTTACTCCGCTGACTGCTTCGTTTTCGTCAGCATCCTGATACTGTGTCTTATCATCAAGAGCATCATACGCACCGGCTATCTGATAAGCAAGTATCTCAGCCGTGGGTGTTTCTATATAAGCTCCCTGATCTGTACACCAGGGCTTTTCCTCTGTACGGTAGCTGAGCATTTTTCCGTCTGCGCTGTAGATCGGAACATCTGCAAAGCTTACGCCGTTTTTAACAACGCTGTGTCCTTCGCTGTCCTTTACGGCAATGACCTTATTGCTCGTAAAGCTTACAGGATCATCGTGATGTATATTCCTGACAAGAGTTGTAACCCCTGCTTCGGTTTTCATAACCTTGAAGTATATGTTCTCAGGAAGTTTTTCAGCATCAGAATAATCCTTTGTAACGGTAAGCTCTGTCCTGAAAGCAGTTGCACCGCTGCCGCTGCTGACGGCAATGCTTTGTGTTTCAAGCGGAACGCCATTTGCATCACATTCAACAACAGTATATGTGCATCCGTTTACTTTCAGAAGATTCTTAAAGCTTATGCTCAGAAGCTTCTGAGTATTTTCGCCGTCTGTTATTGTCTGTATCTCGGACTGAGGGATCGTCACGATACCGCTGTCTGCATCACGTACATATGTTGCCGCATTGTCATGGCCTGTCGCTGTAAGCGGATCAAAATTATTTGTATAGGTATACAGCTGATCGCAGGCAAGTGTGACCTCTGTATTGTAATGCAGAGCGTTTGCTTTATCGGTTTCATTGTCCTTGTAGCCGTTGTCGTTCCAGTTCAGGGCAACTATGATATCACGGGTGTCAAGCTTATTCGTCAGTGAAGCCGTCTTATCCTCGGCAACCTTTCCGCAAATAATAAGCCTGCTGTCCGTATCCTCCTCTGTCTTTGCCCTGTTAAGGGTCGTTTCGGTGGATTTTCCGTTGTCCGCAGCATCGCCGCAGATGTAGGTTCTTGTGACATTGCCGTCAACCGTTTCCTTGACGTAGTAGGTCACTTCGACAAACTGTCCGTTATATCTGCCGTCACCTGTGGGATTGACCCAAGCAGGAAGATTATCAAATTCAACGGTTTCGGTATTTCCTGTTCTTGAGGTACGGCTTACAGTCTTTACAAATTCATAGTCCTCTGACATTTTCACCGGAACGGTTTTACCTGTTTCGCTGTCCACCCTTGTCTTATATACAAGATCCTTCAGAGCAGACAGTGATGCCTTACCATCATATGAATCAGTCTTTGTCAGATCCTGAGGTATATTTTCTCCGGCATTATCGCCTTCGGTGTATTTGTTATACTCATACACATCATATTTGCAGTAAAGCTCATATGTTACCTCATCCGGACGATAGCCGAATTTATCCGTCTCATCATCCCAGGTTTTTGTCAGCGTAAGCTTTTTCTTTTCCGGTTCATATGTGTTAGTAAAGGTATAGCTCTTGGTGAGATCGCCGCTTTCATCATTGACAAGATCATCCTTCTGTGTTGTCTCATAGTCAGCCACAGGAAGCTCTGTAATGAAGTATTCATATTCACTGTAGTGATCTTCACTTCCGGTTTTCTCGAATGCTGCACAGTGGCTCCATGCTGCCTTCCAGTTCTTTTCTTCGTTTGTGGCCTGTGTCTTTTGAAAATCCGGATCATCAACGGGAACTCCGACATCTATTCTGATGATATCTCCATTCTCATCCCTGACAACATCAACAGTTGATTTCTTTCTTGTGAGCTTATAGGTAATGGTTTCGGGACGCTTGCCATAGAGATTATTTTCGTCCTTCCATATCTTTTCTGCCACAACATGAACATAGGATACAGCATCATTAACAACAGTGTTTTTGATGGTGGTGCTGCCGGATGTATTCGTATAATCAACAAAATAGTTGGAAACACCTGTATGCATCTTTGTCACGAAGGAGCTTTCCCATCCCGCTTCAGAGGGCGCCGGAATATTGAAAAGATACTTTCTGTTATCTGTAACAGCCTGTCCGCCTATGGAATTTTCAAAGACACGGTATTCATAGGGTATGCCGTCCTTATTATATACCGGCAGATCACTGAAGCTGATCTTTACCTCATCGCTTGTCAGCTCTCCTACAGCGATCGAGCTTCCGTTTACCGATATTTCCTGAGGTGTACCGAAGGTCTGTGTTTCATTATTCAGGAGGCTCTTTTCCGCTGTCAGGAGCTGACTTACATCTGCCCAGCTGTCACCGGAATTTGCAGCTCTGTATTTAACCTGAATCCGTGAAATTGAATTAAATCTTTTTTTAAACCTTCCGGGTTTTCATTTCAGCCAGGCGGCAGGCGTGCGCAGCACGCCTGCCGCCGTNTATGGGTGAACAACTTAAAAACCTGAAATGCATAAAACAACGCATTATCTCTGGGTTTTTCAGAACAATCAATAATGAGTTTCACGGATTCAGGTTATATTCATACTGGATATCAGTTGAGGAGTAGCAGGGAAGATAAGTGAATGAATACTGATACAGTCCCTTATAATTATTATTTCCGCCGTATTGGGCAAGCTGAGAGCCTGAGATCGTCTTGTACAGCTCCCATTCGGATGAGCCTGTAATTCTGCGGTAAAGCTTGAATTCAAGCTTATTTACAAAGTCTCTGTTAAAGAACTGGTCGTAAGCCTCCGGGCGTATCTGCTGATATGAAGAGGACAATGCATCGGTATGCTTGCCGAAGATCTTGTTGAGTCTGAGAGTAAATACCTTCAGCTGGTTTTCAAGCTCAAACGTAACCTTACCGTAATCATCCGCGTTAGTCCTTGTCTGGATCTTTCTTTCGATATGATCGTGAGCTGCCTTGTACGCCGGCACCTCGATCTCGTCTATCTCGTAGGTATAGCCGATTCCGTCCTGTGCAAAGATCGCAAGACCGTGTATCTCAACATTTCTCGTCTGCTTATCGACTTTTACATAGACAGGAATATATCCGCTCTGACTGCCTGCATCCTCAGCAGTTATTGCATATGCGGACTTTGAAAACTCTATCAGACACTGATAGTATGATACATCGTTTTCATTCTCGGTTATATTTCCGCTTGCATCATATTTTTCAAAGGGGTTTATTTCGATCCTGAATCCGTGAAACTCATTATTGATTGTTCTGAAAAACCCAGAGATAATGCGTTGTTTTATGCATTTCAGATTTTGACGGCGGCAGGCGTGCTGCGCACGCCTGCCGCCTGGCTGAAATGAAAACCCGGAAGGTTTAAAAAAAGATTTAATTCAATTTCACGGATTCAGGTCGATATCAAAATCCTGCGTATTCTTTTCGATAACTTCCGGCAGACCTCCGCTTTTACCATCACCTGTCCTGACGGTGAAAAGGGTTTTTTCATCTACATTCTTTGTTTTTCTCTTTAAGGTAAAGGAATAGTTTTTAATGAAATCATATTCCGCATTAAGTGTATTTTCATTTGAATTCTTATAATTATTCCAATCCTTGTTTATATAGATGTCACCCTCGAAATTAGCTTCGTCGTAGGGCTTGTATTTGTTGGTGATGGATTCTCCGCAGCTGATGTAATCAACTACTTCCTTTCCATCCACGGTTTTCATAACTTTATCATTGACAGCCACTTCCTCAATGGTACATTCAAAGCCGAGTCCGTCAGTAACTCCTGCTTTTGCCATAACGCATTTTCCGTCAATATAGGATTCCGTGTCACCATCGGGGTACACCTTAACATAGCCCTCACCCTGACGGGTGCTTACTTCTGTACTGTCTGCTACAATGTGCTGGTTTGTGAAGTTAACAGAAGGTGATGTGGATATCTGTCCCTCAAGAGCGATAAGCTGCTCTGTGAAATAATAATAGAACTTTGTTCCGTCCGGAGCATATTCACGCAGCTCCTCACGCGGATGTGAGCTGTCGCCGAAAACATACTGAACATTTCCGTTTGCTGCTTTGCGGTAATCGTCCTCGCTGAATATCTTTTCAAATGTGGCATAATCCTTGAGAACCTTTGTTGCGTCGGTTTTACTCTTGGAACCGATATATGCCTGATGCAGAGTCACCCTGATCTTCGGGAAGTTATCATAGCGGTCTGTCATATTCAGCCAGTTTTTATTGAAGGTTATCCTTACCGGGTCGCCGCCGTAGTATTCGTTTATTACCTTCTGATCGCTGATCTTGAAGGTATAACCGTTAATGGCACGCTCCTGGAGTGAATAGTCTATCAATGCGCCGTTTTCGTCATATTTCGGTATATTAATGAGTGTTGAGCTGAAATCAACATCATCATTATATGATCTGCCCTCATAGACTGCTCCGTACCTGAGAGCCTCAGCATCAATATCATATTTCTTGACCGTCTTTCCGTCCACGGTCTCGGTGACTACCTTCTTGGGAAGTGAACCTGATTTTTTGAAATCAAATTTGATCGCACCGGAAAAGATCTTGATTATGTTTACAAGCTCGGTATTATAATTCTGTCCTTTCTTTGTTTCAGAATACATCAGGGCATATCCGCCCTTTGACTCCGGAGCGTTTACTGTTTTGTTTTCCGGGGTACTTACTGAACGCTTTTTGCTTGCATAAAGGAAAACGTCAGCGATCGGATAATCAACATTCAGCATATCACTGGAGATATTTTGCCAGAGCTTGTCGCCGTTTATTTCAGTTTCCGCTTCAAGCTTATTGATGATCGTTTCTCCGTTGAATGCACGGACATCACTTGTGACTACATAATCGCCGGATTCGTTTTTCTCGTATACGACCTTGCCGTCAAAGGTTTCACCGTTGTAATACTTATTGAATATTCTCGCATTTTCCGCCGCATCATCCGGGTCGCTTGCAGGTGCGTATTCTGTCACATATTCATCCTTCCAGAGCCTGTCTGTCAGTTCCTGAACGTAGTAGACATATTCATATCCCTGTGCATCGTATTTTGCCAGATCCTCATATGTATATTCCCATTCGTTATCTGTATCTTCGTCTGACTTTGTCCAGAGATAATCCTTTCCGATCTGTATATCATTTGCAACCGGAGTTCTTGTATTTGTGGAATGCTGATACAGACGGATAATAAGGTCAGTCCTTTTGTTCAGGGCATTTGTATCGTCCTTCCAGATCTTGTTGACTGTACAGGAGGTGCTGCCCTTGAAGGTATTGCTTATTGTCAGCGGAATAATGTCACCGCTGTTTGAGGCCGTGTTATTGATATAGTTTTCATAGGCAATATCAACATTGCAGTTGTTTCCGTCAATGTCACAGGTCCTATGCTCAAGATCCACCTGATTGCCGTTTATCTTTACCTCCTGGATGCTGTATTTTATAAGCACGCCGTTTTTGGTATATTTCGGCATATTGAGAAGATAATATTCCTCAAGATCATCCGTCACAGGAATAACTATTTCTTCGCTGCCATTTACAGTTACGGGAACTTCACCGTTGCCGTCACTGTAATCCGCATAGACCTTTATTGCTATATTATTCACCACGGTATCTCCGAGGTTCCAGTTAAAGCCTATCCTGAGATTTACAACGCCGATACGTGTATTTTTGAAGGTGACCTCCTGAAGAGTACCGTTGTCGCTGACAACAGGTATCTGCTGGACAGCATAATAACGTGTATAATCCACGGAGCTGTTGCCGTCCTTGTCGTAGCCTGCCTGCATAACGCCTGCATACCAGTCATAAAGTATCGGATCATTATTCTCACCGTACAAAACAGTGTCTGTGCCTTCAAGCGAAACACCTTCTATTTTGTCCGCACTGATCTTCCCGTTTATCTCACTTTCTGTGATCGTACCCTCTGCAAGCTCCGCCTGATGGTTTGTTTTTGCAGCTGAGGCAAGATCAGACTTCACCTTGTCGAACCAGTCGATACTGACAGAATTATCCTGCATTATCTCTCTTTCTATAGAGTAGAAGGTCTGCTGCTTTATCGAGTTGTTTCCCACAAGGTATTCACGGAAATCACGAAGATCCCAGTTACCCGGACTTCTGTATCCCGGTCTGATACTGAATTCCTCACGCCAGCCGTTTTCGTCATTAAGAGTCAGACCTGTACTAAGAAGCTGGCAGGCGTGCTGCGCACGCCTGCCGCCTATCTGAAATGAAAACCCGGAAGGTTTAAAAAAACGATTTAATTCAATTTCACGGATTCAGGTAATATTCATTCAGATAACCGGCAGCATTTTTGCCGCCAATCAGATCATCAAATCTTTCGTCATTATAATGATGTGTTTCAGCCCACTGAGTAAGATCAAAAGCGTCATACGTAGTTTCAGAGCCTGAGCCGGACTGTCCGCCCTGACCTGACGGATTCAATGCATTCTGTATTTCCTGGATCTTAGCATTCAGCGCTGCAAGATCAGCAAAGCCGTTGATATCATTATCTGTCACATTATAAACCTTACCGTTCTGAGGCGGCTGAGGCTCATCCGGATCAGACTCACCTGAGCCGGGGTTGTATGTGGAGGTATTTTCGGGAAGCGGCATAAGTCTTGACGATGCCTCGATGAGGATATTGCTCTTATACTCCTCCTCACCATCATCCATCCATACCTTTGTGACCTTGACGGAATCGCCGCCGCCGCCGAATTTATTTGTAACAGTAAGCTTTTGTGCTATTACATTATTATTTTCGTCCAATACATCACTGATATTGTAATATGGCTTAGCGCCTGTAAAATGACTTTGCTCATAGATCCTGAAACGGTTTTCATGTCCTGCGTCATCGTACTTCGGAACACCCTCAAAAATCGCAGAGAACCTGTCGCTGCTGTAAACGTCGCCGCTTTCGAGAGAAACTGTTCCGTTTGTCGGATCAATCGTCACATCATCTGTATTATAGGGAGTGAGATCAAAGTTTTCATAATTACCTGTTGAATAATTGAATTTCTGCACTCTCAGCGAAATGCTTGCATTCCAGATATTTCTGAGTATTGCACTGTCAGCGCTGAATGTGCTCTGAGTGAATTTGATATCGCCCCAGTCCTTGTCAAGGATAATATTTATCTGGTCTGCAAGTCTGTACTCATAATCAAATACATTGCCAAGGTCGTTTCCGTTTGCATCCTTCCTTTTATATACCTTTACCGCAAACCCGTGTCCTCCGACAAACATTATATATTCGCCGTCGCTGTTTTCACCTTCAAGCTTTACTCTTGTTCTGTTGCCTTCGGTAACTGTAACCAGACTGTGATCCGGATCCTCTCCGCTGTCGTTCACCTGCATTACAACCTCAGTTGTATAAGGTGCTGAGGAAGAATTCTTATCCGTTCTGTCAGCCTCGGTCTGAACTATCCTGTATCTGTACTGATCGCCGGTAGTCCTGTCAAATCTGTCAACTGCCGGAAAAGCATCTGTTTTATCCATTACCTCAGCGGTAAATCCGTCAATGGTCAGCTCTGCATCCTGAGTATGACCTTCTCCGTCAACATATGTTGCTGTGACCCATTCTCCGCCTTCGCCTGCGGTCGGGTCCCATTTTTCCAGTCTGTAGCTGACTGAACCTGTACCGCCCTGAAGTGCGGCTGCTATCCATTTTGCGTCTATTGTAAAGACTATGGAGCCGGTCAGGATATTTCTTACGGTAGTTCCATTCGGGAAAACAGCCGCTCCGTTTACCATGAAATTTTCCACCGGGTTGTCATACTGTATCTCATAATCCCCCAGTGACAGTCTTTCCTTTGCAAAATAGAAATAGGCAGCACCTGTGTTGTCATATTTATCTATCGAAGTAGCTGTTACAGTATTTCCCTCGCCGTCCTTGGTTTCATACTGATACAGATATTTATCTCCCTGATTGATCTTCCATGTTCCGACCTGAGAAATAAGCTCCCTGTAATTTGATCCGAGATGCTCCTCATCGTCAACATAACGATAAAGGATGAAGTCGCCTGCATTGCCGCTGTTTACAGCTGTGCTTCTGGCTGAGCTGTTCGCACGGTCTGTCCAGTCAAGCTCACCGGTAAATTCTGTTGTTCCTGTAAGAAGCATATTGAAGGTACCGCCCTCATACACCCTGTCTACAACATTTGTGTTTACGCCGATATTATCCGCACTGATGGCATAGCTGTCCTGAGATATGTCATTATAGGAATTATCGTTATTTTCCGCAAATTCCATTGCCGGATAGCTGTATTCATCCGGAAGAAGGTAATAGGTTATCGCAGTACCGTTATCATCTATCTCGACAAGTCCGCCGATACTCACTTCACTTCTGTTACCGGTTGTAGTTACGGTTATCGGATGATTTTCATCCAGCGTTATCTCTTCGGGGTCTCCGCCGGATACCGCATGATAAAGCTTGAAATGATCCTTTATCGTATCCTCATCAACAGTCTTTCTGTCATCCTCATGGGCAATATCCGCCCATACGATATTGCATTCAAATTCTGTAAGTCCGACATTTTCAACGGTAGTATCGTCCTTTATATTTATCTCATATCTACCCTCATAGCCTGCTGTTTCCGGATCGGGAAGATTCTCGCCTGTCACCTTATAGCTGTATGCGTCTCCGTTTTCGTCAAAGGCAGGCACCTTGTAGGTATAATGTATCTCATTGCTGCTTTTGACATCCGGGTTGGGATTCTCTGATGTATCGGGGAAGGTATGAAGAGAAACATCGTAGCTTTCATATTCCTCCGAGCCTGCGGCAGCCCTTCCGATCGTAAAGCTTATCTGGTCATATTCAGGTCTGCCCTGACCGTTGTCACGCCACTCCTGTTTTACAGTGAATTCAACGATCTCGCCGCTTTCGAATTCTGCCGGCGTACAACCTGTAACATCCAGCTGATAAGGTCTGTGAACGACCTGAACGGGGTCTCCGTGTTCATCGGTCGTATTATCCATCACAAGTGACAGATTATAGGTTTTTGTCCTTGACGCCTGACTTCCGTCAGAACCAAAGAGCATAAAATCGCCGCTCTGATGATGCGCCGCTTCTTTTTCCGCATCAAAAAGATTCGATTCATCATAGATGATCTCCATCGAGATCAGATTATTTGCAGCAATGAAATCAGCAAAGGACTGACTGCTTGTGAAATCAACAGACTGATCCTTTCCTAAAAGAAGCTCGCTGCCCTTTGCCATTGTCTCTTCACTTGCAGGATCCACCGGCTCAAGAAAGGCTTTTTTTCCGTCCTTTGTAAATTCAAATTCCTGCTCAAGATAGAACGGCCGCTCCAGATACTCTGCCGGCTCTGTCCCCTCCTCATAAGGAAGGTTAGTTTCCGGGTTAATCAGCTTGCCGTCTACAAATACAGGGTCAGACGGATATGCGCTGTTTTTCACTCTCTGTGTAAACCTTACATAATACTTGATATCAGCAGAAGGTTCATTTGTGTATACAGTATTTGTTATACCTATACCGCTGACGTCATCATCCGCCGCAAAGACGGAAAAATCCATTGCCGATGATGTAAATATCATCGCCGCCGCCAAAACCGCAGCTATTATCCTTTCCCATATAGTTTTTTTCATTGTTAAAACCACCACCATTACACTTTAACAATAATTCAGGAATATTACTAATTAATGTAAAATAATTATCACTATTTTTATATATCTTATCCACTGTTATTACAAAATTGTATAATAACACATTATATAATTAGTTTAATTATACAATATTCCGTGTGATTTTTCAATACTTTCCGAATGTAACAAATGATGAAGTTAAGGGCGTCTTTTTATTGATTGTATACAAGAGCAATATGAAATAAAGGAAACAACCCTCAGAAAAGGCTGTTTCCTTTATTAACTTAAGGCAATACCGCATATATCAAGAAAAATAATGACTCCAAAATAAAACACCCGGCAACCAAGCCGAGTGTGATAGAGATATCCTGTTTTTAGTTCACAAGG
>CACWVH010000117.1:4870-11453 GCA_902764235.1 uncultured Ruminococcus sp. | reverse complement strand
AGGCAACCTGACGGTTGTCAAGGGCTTTTTGTACAAGATGACGGAAAAAGGGCAAGCAAGACAGGTGCTGAGTCGTCAGGCGTGATTTATTCAGTGATTTATTCAGTGATTCCTTAAGTGTTCTGAATGTAAAAATATTATAACTGTACAGCGTGTCAGCAGATAACATTTTTACGATCAGGAAAATTTCAGCATAAAAGGAGGATTTATCATGCTGAGTAATAAATCAAAGGCACTGAGGAAAATAATAGCAGGCTCGCTTGCTGTATTAATGCTTACCTCAGGCTATACTGTTCTGCCGATGAGTGCAGGCTTTTCAGGGGCAGTCATTACTGCAGATGCAGCAGATGCTACCCTTTCAAATGAAGGCTTTACATACCAGATCATTGATTCTGCTGCAAAAACTCTGAAGCTTACCGGATATTCAAATCTCGATGGTGTACAGCCGGAAACCCTTTCTATCCCCGGGACAGTGGAGATGAATGGAAATGTATATACTGTCATAGAGTTAGGCAGTGTTAAAAATTATAATGACGCTCCGATATCAGGAGATGTTGATCAGATCAAGAATGTTATCCTTCCTGATACGATAACGGCTATCAATGAATCTGCTTTTTATAATTTTACCGCAATGGAAAGAATTGAAATAAACAGTGGTATAAAAACGATAGAGAATCATGCATTCAGTAACTGTTCAAAGCTTGCTGATATAGTAATACCTTCCGGCAGCATTGAGGAAGTAGGCTTTCATGTTATAGACAATACAGCTTTTTATACTAATCATGCGGACGGTGATATCATAATTGGTGATGTCTACTTTGGCTGCAAGGGCGAGCAGCCTGAAAACACACAGATGGTGATCCCTGAGGGTATAAGGGTCGTTGCAGGACATCTGTATGCGACAAAGAATATCACATCTGTATCATTTCCATCAACTGTGGAAACCATTGGTTCGCAGGCATTTGACGCAACCGGTATCAAGAATCTTGTTTTTCCGGCAACTGTAAAGAAGCTTTATATTAGTAATAATTGCGGCTTCTCTTCTGACGGAAGCTATGAAACAATAGATATGAGTCAGAGCGCCATTGAAGAGATGTATTCTTCAACCTTAGGCGTGGTCTATAAATGCAGTGCACTGAAAACCCTCAAGCTTCCCAAAAAATTAAAAGCTCTTCCTTGGCTGCTTTGTAATGACTGTCCTGCACTGACAACAGTTATTATGCCGGAGGAGGCAACCAGCTTTTCAAATTATGCATTCCAAACCTGTCCTGCAATAGAAACAATTCGTTTCCCTGATTCCCTTAATTATATTAATAATAACTTTTTGGGAAATCTTGAAAATTCATATTCTGACAAAAGCAATAATCTTACTAATCTGAGTGAATATGGTACTGTTATTCTATCTTCAAAGCTGAATAACAGGATAAACAGTAACGAATGTTCTCTCTCTAAACAGTTTATCAATCCGTCTTATCTCCAGAATCCGCAGAGCTTCGGTTTCTCCATGTTTATGGAAAAGTCAGATGATGAATCCTACAATACAATCACAGCGAATGCCTTTATAAATACAGAATATGGAAGCAATATCAAGCTGTTCATAGAAGATGGAGTTAAGGTTGCAGAGGGTTACAATGTTTCCTACTTTGGTACCTTCACAAAGGATACAGAGAACATGGTTCTGACTATAACAGTCAATAATGACTTAGTCCCTCAGAATCAGCCTTTTAAGATGCCCTTCAAGGACGGACAGAAGATCAATTATAACGGCGATGAATATACAGTACGCCTGAAAAATGTTTCGCTGTTCGATTATACTGTTCTCGAAAATGATACTATTCAGATTACAGGCTATGAGGGTTCAGATAAAGATATTGTAATACCGTCACAGATCGAAGATAAGGATGTTACAGAGATCGGCGACGGCTATGGAAGTATGATTTACAATGAGGCAGACAGTGTAACTCTTCCCTCGACAGTACAGAAGATCAACAGTTTTGCATTTGATCAGTCAACTATTAAAAGGATCAATATCCCGTCATCAGTTACCGAACTCGGACGCTTTGCTTTCAGAGAAACAAATCTTGAATCACTGACGATACCCTCATCAGTAAAGACCTTCGGTGAGCTTTACAGCAACAAGAGTACGGACAATACACTCAGAAATCTGTGCATCTATGATGATTCTTCCTTTGAAAAATTCAAGGAAACTGATTATGAAAATAATGAAATTGAGAAACCGTTCTTCACTACTGTACCGGAAAAGGTATTTGTTCTCAGCTCTGCTTCCGGCAGCGTGCTTGAAGGTAAGCCGCTGAGCGATGAATTCACAAATACATATTATGTACAGGATACTGTAAATGTAAGTCAGGATTTCAAGGACAGCAATCCGAATTACTGCCTTGTCAATATCAATGAAAATACAAAAACAGCAACAGTCGGCAGCGAGATCAAGAGAACCTCAACAGCTCTGAAGGTTCCTGATACAGACACTGAGATCTTCATCAATAATGAATCTTATCAGCTTGTACATAATATAAGACTGCTTCCCGCAACGGAATCAAATTGTCTTGTACCGGGCATCAAGGAACACTATGAGGATGAAGAAGGCGGCTGCTATAAGCTTGAAAACAGTAACTATGTTCCCATGACAGAGGAAGAAATACAGTCACTTTATCTTGAGTTTGATCCAACAAAGCACGTTTTCGGTGAGGACGGAATATGCTCGATCTGCCATAATGCATATAATAACGGCATAGGCATGATCACGGGCAACTCTCTGAATCTTGATTCTACCATCGGAATCAACTTCTACATGGATTTCAGTGATGGCTACGCAGAGGAAAATCCTGATGCATATATGCAGTTCACTTATAAGGACGGCACCACTGAGAAGGTAACAGTAAGCGAAGCAAAGAAAGAAAGCCTGGATGATCTTGGAAATGTCATTTCCACAAGCTACTGCTTCCAGTGCCATGTTGCCGCTAAGGAAATGAATGATGATGTAACAGCGCAGTTCTACAAGGCTGACGGTACAGCAGTAGAGGGAGTAACACAGACCTATTCTGTCAGAAAATATGCTGACTACGTTATGAATCATATAGAGGACTTTGAATATGATTTCGATCTCATTCCGCTTATCGATGCCATGATGACATACGGAAAGTATGCAAAGAATTATTTCAATTACGGCGATCAGGATGACCAGTATTCATATCCTCAGGCTTATCTTGATTATATCCAGAAGTCAGAGGATGAAGGATATATAATTACTACCGCTGAGGATGATGTCGAGGTAACCACAGCTGACTATTTGTATAATTATAACAGTGCAGTTGATATGAAAATAAACAATTCATCAGACGGAAGTATAAAATTCGTTGGTTCAAATCTTTCTCTCAACACAGAAACTGTCCTCAGATTATATTTTGATATCAATACCGATGACGATATTATTGTCAGGGTAGATGATTCCTATGAATATGAGTTGATTGATAACGGAAAGTATAAGTATATTGAGATCAAGGACGGTGCATCGGCTATAGGAACGACCCATAGCATCAGTGTATATTCCGCAGAAGATCAGAGCAATGAAGCCTATGGTAAATACGGTGTGCTCAGCTATGCATATCTTGTGCTTTCAAGAGAGGATTCACCGACAAGAACACCGGAGCTTAAAAACCTGATGAGAGCATTGTTTGTTTATGCTACAAAAGGATATAACTATTTTGATCAGGGCGGCGGTACTATAGAATTTGACGATGGCGGAGAATTAGGTCCTGGTACTTTGGGTTAAAACAGACTCAGATATGGAATTGGATATTAAACGTTGCCGATTGTAAAATGGCGGACACCTCGCCAAAACCTGAGAAGCTTTGAAAAAGAGGAGAAAAATGTAAAATTACAAATACAAAAATCTGCATAAACAAATGATTTTTTGACTTTTACAATCAGCTGATAATACTTAAAAAGGAGAAAATGTATATGAAAGAAATGTATGAAAAAGCAGAGCTTGAAGCAATATATCTTGATCTTGCGGATATTATATCAACATCAGTTGATCCTGATGATCTTCATGGTAATGACAACAATAACGGTACTCCCGGCGAGCTTCCGTAAATATCTGCTTGAAATGACCCCCCGGGCTGAAAAATGCCCGGGGAATATTTTACGATTTGTAAAGATTTATTTCAGATTTGTTAACTCGGCCAAATATCATTGACAAAATGAGTGCAGAATAGTAAAATTATTATAGTGAACGGCAGAATTATAAGTCCACATTTACGGTCATACGTAATTTTTCGGAGGAAACAATAAATGTCAAAAAAACAGATCATAAAATTGATTTGTCTGAATCTCGGAATTGCTTTGCTGAATGTCATTCTCTTTTCAAGAGGCCTTGTCGGTCTGACGATAGGAGATGATGCACTCATGTCAGCATTTGCTGTGACAGAGATCGTAATGAGCATCATCGCTTTCGGATACGGCAACTATTCACTTCTTTTCAAGGAAGCGGAGGTAAAGCTTCTTAAGGGAGGAGAGCTTACAGATTCAAAGGATTATATTGAAGCTCTTGAACTCAGACGAGGCAAAAAGGTGTTTGATCTGGATATCAGCACTGCGATAGATCAGATAAACAGATTGCAGGATAAGGATAATGCACTCGAAACTATATTGCTACAGTATTTTACCCCACAGGAAATGACATATGTCCGTTTCAAAAGCGTAATAGATTCCGTGAATTCACTTTTTTACAGCAATATAAAAAAGATGATAAACAGAATGATAATCTTTGATGATAAGGATTACAGAAAAACGCTGGATAAAATGAACAGGATGAAAAACCTGCCCACAGTGAACGATCCATATTCATCGGCAAATTCAGCAGGAACTCATCTTCAGATCTACAATGAGCATCTCAATTATGTCAAAGGACTTGTTTCTGATAACGAGGGAATACTTGTGAAGCTTGACAGCCTGCTTCTTGAGATATCAAAGCTTGACGATATGAGTGACCGTGGTCTTGAGAGCATGGCAGCAATAAGAGAGATCAATGAGCTTATCGATCAGACAAAATTCTATAAACAGATGTAAAGCATAAAACGCCCTGAATGGGTCAGCATTCAGAAACAAAATAAATTGTTTATCAGCTGATATGTAGGGCTGCATAAAATATAATATGAGCTTTAATTCAGCTGTCAGTCAGAAAATAAAGGAGGATGAATACCTTGAGTAAGCTTTCAACAGGTGTTAAGATAGCGATTTTTGCTGCTATTGCTTTGCTGGTTTTCGGAGGAGTATTCCTTGGAATCACACTTACCCGGAATGTGGGAATGTCCGAACAGGAGATAACAGCAGAGGACGCAGAAAAGAAAATGAACAGCCTTCTGTCCGGAATAAACGTGACAAATGTTACACCGAGAAAGGCTGCAATAACAGATGAAGATATACTTGATAAGGAGGAGGAGCTTCCCGATATCAAGAATTATCCTCTGTCAGTAACAGGAACAGGCGAACTGAATATAGAGATATATTCATCGCCGGAGAAAGCAGGCGAGGGAACAGATGGCTGGCTTAATGAAGTCGCAGAGAATTTCAATTCAAGCTCACAGCAGGTCAACGGAAAAAATGCAACTGTTTCCATACGTTCCGTATCCTCTGGCCTTGCAGTCGATTATATCAAGACTGGAAAATATATGCCTCAGGCTATTACTCCATCAAATGAATTCTGGGGAAAAATGATAGAGGCAGGCGGAGTGGATGTTACTCTGAAAAAGGATCGTATTGTCGGAAATGTTGCAGGCGTTCTTCTTTCAAAGGAAAAATATAATTCCATTCTTGAAAAATACGGCTCTGTAAATATGAAGGTCATTTCCGAATGTACAGCAAGCGGTGAGCTTCAGATGGGTTATACTAATCCTTTTGCCAGCTCAACAGGTCTCAATTTCCTTGTGACCACACTATACTCGTATGATGCAGACGATCTTCTCAGCAGCAAGGCAATAGACGGCTTCAAGCAGTTCCAGGAAAATGTTCCGCTTGTATCCTACAATACAATGCAGATGAGAAAGTCCGCAGAATCAGGCTCACTTGATGCCTTTGTAATGGAATATCAGTCATATTATAATGACCCCACGCTGAAAAATGATTATGTTTTCACTCCCTTCGGCGCAAGACATGATAATCCCATGTATGCAGTCGGAAAGCTTACAGCTGATGAAAACAAGCTGCTTGAGCTTTTCTGCGAATACTGCACAAACAGCGAAAATCAGGAGCTTGCTAAAAAATACGGCTTCAACCAGAATGAAAAGTATAAGAGCGAGCTTCCCAGCGATATCAGCGGAGACAAGCTTCTCCAGGCTCAGAAGCTTTATAAGGAGAACAAGGACAGCGGCAAGCCGATAATCGCCGTATTCGTAGCAGATACATCAGGAAGCATGAGCGGTGAATCAATTAATGCTCTCCAGACCTCGCTGATAAACTCCATGCAGTATATTAATAAGGATAACTATATCGGACTTATATCCTATAACAGCAAGGTATACTGCAATCTTCCGATAGCAAAGTTTGATCTTAACCAGCAGGC
>CACWVH010000117.1:0-4857 GCA_902764235.1 uncultured Ruminococcus sp. | reverse complement strand
GATATGGTGAATAAGGCAATGAAGGAGCATGAGGACGCAAAGCCAATGATATTCCTTCTCAGCGACGGCGAGCAGAATACCGGCTGCAGCCTGAATGATATTTCTTCACTTATCAATAATTACCAGATCCCGATATATTCAATCGGATATAATGCAAATATCGAAGCACTCAAGCGTATCTCCGAGATAAATGAGGCTGCAACGATAAATGCAGATAGTGAGGATATCATCTATCAGCTCAAAAACCTGTTCAATTCAGAAATGTAAAATAATAAAATGCGCAGCGGCTGAATGCATATCACGCGCTCAGCCCTCCTGCATATAATAAAGGAGGCAATAATAATGGGATTTTCAATGGATCTTCCTGATATGGAAGAGGTAAAGGAAAAGGTACAGGAGGAAGTAGCGCCAGCGCCTGAAACAAAGGAAAAGCTGGCAAAGGCAGCCGACAGTAATACCGGCGAACTTTTTACCTTTGATCTGGGTTCTCTTGAGGAGAGAAGAAATATAGTTAATTCTATTGATACCTTCGGCACTGATATAGTAGAAAAATCCACAAGAAAAAATGAGCTTCTCAATGTAAGACTTGTTGATCTCAGCAGAATGGGCGGAGAGAACGGCGAGGTAGTATCCGGTCTTTCAAAGCTCCAGACACAGATGAAGGATCTCGACCCCAGCGGAATTGATTTTGTAAAAAAGGGTGCGTTAGGAAAGCTTTTCAATCCGGTAAAGACATATTTTGCCAAATTTGAAAAGGCGGACGATATTATAGCTGACACTATTGCGTCCCTCGGAAAAGGCAAGGCTACGCTGAAAAATGATAATACTACCCTTGAGATCGAGCAGCTTGCACTTCGTGATCTTACAAAGAAGCTTGAGCAGCAGATCAGCCTCGGAATGGAAATGGATGCGTCCATTACATCTGCAATTGAGCAGGCAAAGGTGGATAATGTTGACGAGGAAAGGATTAAATTCATTGAGGAAGAGGTACTTTTCCCGCTCAGACAAAAGGTCATGGATCTCCAGCAGATGCAGGCTGTAAATATGCAGGGCATTATTGCTATGGAGATAGTAAGACGCAATAACAAGGAGCTTATCCGTGCAGTTGAAAGAGCAGAAAGCGTAACGGTATCTGCTCTGAGAATAGCTGTTACGGTTGCAAGTGCACTCTATAACCAGAAGATTGTTCTTGATAAGGTAAATGCCGTTAATGAGGCAACCAACAAGCTTATCGGAGCAACAGCAAAAATGCTCAAGGAGCAGGGTGCAGAGATCCACAGACAGTCAATGGAAACAAATATATCTGTTGATACACTCAGAAATGCCTTTGCTGATACATTTGAAGCTCTTGATGCAGTATCTGAATATAAGCAGAAGGCTCTTCCGCAGATGCAGCTTACCATAAGTCAGTTCAAGGAGCTTGCAGACGAGGGCGAAAAGCGTATCCAACAGATGGAAGCAAGAGAAAAACAGCTCCAGCAGTTTGACAAGGAGCTGAAAGGCGAATAAGCTTTGGCTGTATGGCGTCATACGAGCTGACTGACATATTATCAGTGAAAAATAAAAGAAAAAATCTTCAGGGCGGGGTCAGATTCCCCACCGGTGGTAAAGCCCACGAGCGCATAAGCTGCATGATTCGGTGAAATTCCGAAGCCGACGGTATAGTCCGGACGAAAGAAGAGTGTTTTTACAAATAACGTAAAAAACGGAGTCCTGAATTATTTCGGGACTCTTTTTTTGTGAGGTGAAATAAATGAATGATGAAGAATATATGCGTCTTGCGCTTGAGGAAGCTGTAAAAGGAGAAGGTCATGTTTCTCCGAATCCGCTTGTCGGCGCAGTTATAGTGAAAAACGGTGAGATCATTTCAAAGGGGTATCACCATTTCTGCGGAGGGCTTCATGCCGAGCGTGATGCATTGCAAAGCTGCACGGCTGATCCATCGGGTGCAGTAATGTATGTAACCCTTGAGCCGTGCTGTCATCAGGGCAGACAGCCGCCGTGCACGCAGGCGCTTATCGGGTCAGGGATAAAGCGTGTCGTAGTCGGCTGCGGAGATCCTAATCCGCTTGTTGCCGGGAAGGGGTCTGCGATCCTGCGAGTGCATGGCATTGAAGTAACAGAATATGTTCTTGAGAATGAATGTAAAAGCATTAATGAGATATTTTTTCATTACATTCAGACAGGTCTGCCGTTTGTTACAATGAAATATGCAATGACAGCCGATGGAAAGATCGCCTGCAAAACAGGGCTTTCAAAATGGATAACAGGAGAACAGTCAAGACTGAATGTTCACAGGGACAGAAATAAGTACACTGCAATAATGGTAGGATCGGGCACTGTGATCGCAGATGATCCCGAGCTTACTTGCCGGATAGACGGCGGAGTTGACCCGGTGAGGATAATATGCGATACAGGACTGCGAACGCCCGCAGACAGCAAGCTTGTAAAAAGTGCAGATAAGATACGAACAATAATCTGCACATCTGAACAGGATGAAAAAAAGCATCGTCCGTATACTGAAAGCGGCTGTGAGATCATGCTTGTTCCGAAGGCGGACGGTCATACAGATATCGCTGAAATGATGAAGCTTCTCGGAAAAAGCGGTATAGATAGTATACTCCTTGAGGGCGGCGGAACTCTTAACTGGTCGGCTCTGAAAGCCGGCTTTGTCCAGAAGGTACAGACATATATAGCACCGAAAATATTCGGCGGAACAGCAAAAAGCCCGGTTGAGGGCTGCGGAGTATCAGCACCCTCAGAGGCATTTATGCTGACAGACAGCAGGGTATATCATTTCGGTGAAGATATAATGATAGAAAGCAGGGTGAAGCACTGATGTTTACCGGAATAATTGAGGAGATCGGTACTGTCAGGGCTGTCAGGCACGGCGCACGTTCTGTTGTGCTTGAGATAGCTGCGGAGAAGATACTTGAGGATATCCATCTTGGCGACAGTATTGCTGTAAACGGAGTCTGCCTTACTGCTTCAGCACTTGGCAGTCACAGCTTCAGTGCAGATGTAATGCCGGAAACGATAAGCCGCTCATCTCTTTCAGGACTTGCAGCAGGCAGTCATGTGAATCTTGAACGTGCAATGTCAGCAAACGGCCGCTTCGGAGGACATATTGTGTCGGGGCATATTGACGGCACAGGAACTATCATATCAGTGAGAAGGGATGACAATGCAGTCTGGTATGATATCTCTGCTGACAGCACCCTGATGAGGTATATCGTTGAAAAAGGCTCGGTGACCATCGACGGTATCAGCCTGACGGTAGCAAAGGTCAGACCGGACGGTTTTTCGATCTCTGCGATACCGCACACGGTTGCCGTTACCATACTCAGCGAAAAGGGCAGAGGCAGCGTTGTAAATCTTGAAACAGATATAATAGGCAAATATGTCGAAAAGCTGTTGCAGGTTCAGAATACAGAACAAAGCGGCAGTAATATCACAAGAGCATTTCTTGCAAAATACGGATTTTAAAAAGGAGGAATAATATGCAGTATGCTTCAATAGAAAAGGCAATTGAGCAGCTCAGGGCAGGAAGGATAATTCTTGTTACGGACGACCCTGACAGAGAAAACGAGGGAGATTTCATCTGCGCTGCGGAATATGCCACAACAGAGAATATCAATTTTATGGCGACCCACGGCAAGGGGCTGATATGTATGCCAATGTCAAAGGAATATGTTGAAAAGCTCAGCCTTCCCCAGATGGTGACAACAAATACTGATAATCACGAAACAGCCTTTACAGTTTCCATTGACCATGTGTCAACAACCACCGGAATTTCTGCTGCGGAGCGTTCTGTCACAGCGATGAAATGTGTTGAAGAAGATGCAAAGCCCGGGGATTTCCGCAGACCGGGACATATGTTTCCGCTGCTGTCAAAGCCGAATGGTGTCCTTGAAAGAACAGGTCATACTGAGGCGACGGTGGATCTTATGAGGCTTGCCGGTCTGAAGCAATGCGGACTTTGCTGTGAGATCATGCGTGAGGACGGAACGATGATGAGGACTCCCGAGCTTATGCAGCTTGCGGAGAAATATGACATCACGTTTATCACCATAAAGGATCTCATAGATTACCGCAAAAAGCATGAAAAGCTTGTAGAATGTGTGGCAAAGGCAGATATGCCGACAAAATACGGCGAATTCAAGGCATATGGCTATATCAATAAAGTTACCGGCGAGCATCATGTTGCACTTGTGAAGGGCGAGATAGGAGACGGAAAAAGTATACTTTGCAGGGTACATTCCGAATGTCTCACAGGAGATACCTTCGGGTCTCTGCGCTGCGACTGCGGAGAGCAGTTTGCCGCTGCAATGACAGCAATAGAAAAAGAAGGCAGGGGTATACTTCTTTATATGCGCCAGGAGGGCAGAGGCATAGGTCTTATCAATAAACTCAAGGCATATGAGCTGCAGCAGCAGGGAATGGATACCCTTGAAGCAAATGTTGCACTGGGCTTCAAGCCTGATGAAAGGGATTATTACACAGGAGCACAGATACTTTCAGATCTTGGCGTAAAGACGATGAGGCTTCTTACAAATAATCCGGATAAGGTATATCAGCTTTCGGAATACGGAATGGAAATAACCGAAAGAGTTCCGATAAAGATAGACCCGACTGAATACGATCTTTTCTATCTTAAAACGAAGAGAGACAAAATGGGACATATGCTGTAAGCATAAATATTAATCAACCAATTGTAAAATGGCGGGCGGATACCCAATGTCATTAACTTAACAAATTTTTAAAGTTTCGCCAGCCTTTTCAAAGGCTGCGGGGTCCATGGGGTGCGGGTGTCCGGTGGACACCGCTGCGTAGCAGCAGCACCGACCGAACCGGCAG
>CACWVH010000116.1 GCA_902764235.1 uncultured Ruminococcus sp. | reverse complement strand
ATATCACAAATCAGGTTGATATTGAGTACGATACAGATGCTGACAGTAAAAAGACAGGCTTTTCAATAAGAAATAAAGATGGTCAAGAACCTGCTATTGTACTTAGTGAAAGTAATGAGTATAAGGTTGTATTTAAGGGTACGGCTACTCCGTTGACCGATTCTTCACAGGAAATCAGAAATAAGGCTACCGTTACTTATTCAGAAAAGGGTGAGGGTGAAGTCGCTCAGACAAAAGCAACCGCTATCAGCATTGTTGAACGTCTGACAAATCAGACAGAAACAGATGTTACGCACCTTTATGTTGATATTGACAAAATCATCCCTGAAAGCGACCCTGCACAGACCTTTTTGTTTAAAATCGAACGGTTTGATAAAGATGATATGAGCGATACACCTGAGATCAGCTACACCAAAATCAACTGTACCACCAAACAAACAGAAGATAACTATACAGGCAGCCGCCTGCTGCAGCTTGATAAAAGAGGTTATTACCGTATCACTGAGGTGGATGACTGGAGCAATTCGGACTATTTGTTTGATGAAATCACCTGCACTGACATCAGCAAAGTTTCGGGCTTGACTGATAGCAAAACGATTTCAACTCAAAATCAGTCTGCGGTGATACAGTTTCCAAGGCAGTATAACAAAGATTCTCTTGCTTTCCCGACTTCCTTCGGTGGACTGCAAACAGGTTCGTATCCGATACTGAAATTTACAAACAAGCTGAATGACTATGCCTACAGAACCTCTCAGGCCTATGCAGAAAATCTTATAACGATTACAACGCCATAACTGATGAAGCTCATCGCCGATTTGCAGGACCACATTACCGTGGTTTTCAAGTTCGGGATCACAATCGACATTGAAGCATAAAAAGGCTCCTCGCCGCCGACGCATTTGCCGGTAGTGAGGAGCCTTGGTCTGTCTGAACAATGGAGTTGGTCATTTCAAAAGTAGCTTTATTACTTGTTCATAATCCTCGTCGATCAGAGCGACAGACTCGCCATTCTCATAGCAGCCCCTAATGTACGCCTGATTATCTTCTCTCAGCTGCTGAACCGTAATATACTCGTCTTCAAACCTTGATTCAATATCAGAAGCATGTGCTTTTATCTCATCAAAATGTACATCAATATATTTAGTCGTCATTGCAAGGCATATAAATCGAATGTTTCCCAGATACTTGTCATCAAAATCCGTCCGCCAATCAAACGGAATATAGCAGCCCTCCACAATAAGGTTTTGCTCATTCTCGATTGCGGTCTTTATCATTTCTCGGACGATTGGCCAAAGATACCCTGTTAACTCATCATCGTCTTCAGGGGTGAGATTGGTATTTCCACTCCGAATCAGTCCCATTTTCAGATGATCGATGGACAGATACGAATAATTGTATTTTTCGAGCATCTTTTGTGCCAGAAGCGTTTTTCCGGTGTGTGATGCACCTGTTATCAGGATGATCATAGTTTTGCCTTCAATTCCTCTCTAACCTTTTCCAAATCGCTGCACGTCAGGATAGGAATCAACTCATTGATTTCTGTGATTCTTTTATCCCACCATTTGAAACGAAGCATCAGATCGATCAATTCTTCATCAAATCGTTTTCTTATGACCTTTGCCGGGTTTCCTGCCACTATGGTATAGGGAGAAATATTACTGCCGACAACACTGTTAGCTCCAATGATTGCTCCGTCGCCGATGTTTACTCCGGGAAGAATCACTGCATTCTGCCCGATCCACACATCGTTACCAATTACGGTATTACCCTTGAACGGCATATCCGCTGCTGAAGGAGCTTCCGTATCCCAGCCATCCATCGTATAAAACGGGAATGTGGATACAGCGCTCATCTGGTGATTGGCGTCATTCATGATGAACTCAACGCCCGTTGCAATCTGACAGAACTTCCCAATGATCAGTTTATCCCTGCTCCACGGATAAAAGTTCGTTACATGGCTCTCAAACTCCGAATCAGCAATATAGGTAAAGTCTCCGACAGTGATATTCGGATTCTGAATTGTGGGTTTTACATGAATTTCTTTATCATATCCTGCAATCGGATGGATTGCATTCGGATCGGGTGCTTTCCCATGTTTCATCTTATCTCCTCCTCTGACATCTATCTCACAGCCACAACTGCCCGACATCTAACTCGGCAACTCAACATAGTGACATCTATCGTGGCAACTCAACTCTCACACTTTTTGAACTGATTTGCCCTTGGATAAGTTACCGAGAAGCGTTCTGTCTGCCCGATGCCGAATTTGTTCGATTGCCCGAAAACCGCAGTATTACTGGGCTTTCGCGGCTATTTTCCTTCGACCCTTGACATCAATACTACCGTCTCAACGTGAGCGGTTCTGGGGAACATATCCACCGGAACAGCTTTTTCAGCCTTGTATCCTTTTTCTTCAAAAAGCTTTATATCCCTTGCAAGGGTTGCAGGGTCACATGATACATATACTACTCTTTTCGGCGATAAGTCATATATTGTGCCGATAAGTGAGCTGTCACACCCTTTTCTCGGAGGGTCAATTATAATACAATCTGCTTTCACACCCTCAGCTTTCAGCTCTGCCGCTGCCTTTGCCGCATCGCCACAAATAAATCTCGTATTGTCTATGCTATTGCGTTCTGCGTTTTTCTTTGCGTCCTCTATTGCCTGTGGAATAATCTCAACTCCGATCATAGACTTTACCCTGTCTGCCATTGAAAGCCCTATCGTACCGGTTCCACAGTACATATCAATAAGCGTCTCATGCTTTTTCAGCTCTGCAAATTCCGCGGCGATACCATACAGTCTTTCTGCCTGTGATCTGTTCACCTGATAGAATGAAAGCGGCGATATCCTGAATTTCATTCCGCATAGCTCATCTGTGATATATTCGTCTCCATATAGCACTCTGTTTTTCTTTCCTGTTATCACATTAGTTTTTTCTTTGTTTATATTCAATACGACAGTTGTTAAACTGTCAAGACCTTCTCTGAGCATTCCGACCAGTCTTTCCTCTCCGTTGAGACTATCGGCATTCGCCACGATACAGACCATAAGCTCACCGGTTTTTTTCGCATGGCGAAGATACAAGTGTCTGATAGCTCCGCTGTGTGAAGCTTCATTATAAACAGAATTGCTTTCACTGTTTGCCCATTCGAGAAAGATCCTTGCCGCTTTATTGAACACAGGTGATTGCAATGCACATTCGTCAAAAGATATGACTCTGTGACTTCTCGGGGCAAAAAAACCTACTCTTATCCTGCCGTCACTGTCAACTGTAACCGGCAGCTGCGCTTTATTGCGGTATCCGTCTGCACTTTCTGCGCCTACTATGGGCATCAGTATATCCTCACTTACTCCTCCGATCCGGGTCAGCGCATCAGCAACTCTTTTGTACTTGAAGCGCAGCTCCGCTTCATAGCTAATATGACGGAAGGTACAGCCGCCGCATTTACTGAAAACAGGACAATCAGGATTACACCTGTCCTTGGATGAGGTAATAAGCCTTTCGATCTTTCCGAAGGCATATTTTTTGGCAACCTTGAGTATTTTTATCTCTGCAATATCGCCTACCGCTGCATTCGGCACAAAAACAGCCATTCCATCTATTTTACATATTCCGCTTCCCTCTGTTGTATAGTCAATTATCTCTGATGTATATATCTCATTCTTTTTCATTTTCTTCCTCCATACCACAGACTCTTTAATAATACTATTCTATCACACCCCTCTCCCCATTTCAACCGCCTCCGGCGGCAGCGCACGGAAATCAATTGAAGCGAAATGCGGGGGCTTTCCGGTCGCCCCCGCACCCCTTCGGTATCAAAAAAGATAATAATATATGAGAAGATTTTAAAAATTGATTTCCGTGGCGGCAGCGTGCCGCCGGGGTCGCGATTCACGGCTTAGTCAGCCTGATAAAGTTTTTCCCGGCACCGCCATACTTATTCAGGCTGAACTGCAACAGAATAAAATTCAAATACCTGTTGCCAACTATAATTTTACACTTACGTGACGCTGCACCCTTGATTCACGGCTTAGTCAGTCTGAAAAGGTTTTCTCGGGCACCGCCATGCTTGTTCAGTCTGAACTGCATTTGATAGTAAACAGCAATACTTAAAAAAGAGAATCAGCGTAACAAGGCTACCCAAACTCACACAAAGCCTGCCACCGTCACGAAAGTAGGCGAGCACACGCCTCAGGCGGTGGGCATCGCAGCGGAAGAGGTGAGATTAAGGAAAGAAGATTTCAAAAGGAAAAGCTTAAGGGGAGGCGCGCTACGCTTACGCTTTTCTCTTGCACTGTCCAATACCATAGAAGCCGCTGTTCAGGCTCACAACGCCTTAAAAGCTACTGATTCATACTAATCTTCATTAAATAATAGACCTTGCATTTTTATTATTTCAGACGCATAGATAAGCTTCAAAGCAAGGATTGATTTTTTCTTTGATATAAAACAGTCTACTTTCTATCGAAGAATATTATCAGATTAATTACTCTCATACACAAAAATCGAAACAGCCGTGCAGATCATTTCAGACCTGCACGGCTGCACTTTTTACTTGTTTTATACGTAACATACCTGTTGTTTCAGAAGTGATACACCTGACAGACATACTTTCTCATTGTTCGTAATCAGACCATTTTCCGCTGTTATATACAAATTTGGTTTTCTCAACGCCGGTGCCCTGTCTGGGAGCAACAGAGGTGTCAATCTTATACACCTTTCCCGAGCAGGCAGAATCAGAATATATCAGATCTGCTGTCTGATATGCGGTCACACCTTTTCTTACCTCTGTATCAGGGATACCATTGCTGAAAATTATAGCAGATACATAAACAGGTGCTGCAATGCGGTATATCTCCGTGCCCTCTATCTTTTCCATCTCAAGCCCCGGCCACATTTCATTGCCGTATTCATCCTCGCCGGTAACCTTATTTATAGGCGAATCCTTAGTCGAAGCAAACCAATATGCACACACCTTGTCCCATTTCATCTCACTGTTGTCGAAGAATACATAATTTTTAATGTAATCAGGACGTGTATCCGGCTCTTTACTTCCTTCGTCTTCCTGAGCTGTAATTTCTATATCTTCGGGAGGTGTTCTGTCTGTATATTTAACCGGAACGCCGCATTCAAGAGCCGATACCTTGCCAAAGAACATAGCGTCAAGAAACTCCGGGTAGATATTGCTCCAGTATTCCTCATTGTGTGCGCCGTCCTCAACCTTGCTGAATACGAGCTTATCCTTCGGATAGCCTGCTTCTATCAGTTCATTATAAACCGGCTCTGCCCAGATACCTGTATCCTGTCCGAAGCTTCCGGAATAAAAGTAAAGGAATGCACTGTCATCGCCGTATTTTTTGCTTGCAAAATATGCCTTCCAGTCATCATCACTATATACCCAGAAGGAGGGTGAGAAAACTCCTGCTGTTCCGAATTTGTCGGAATGCTCCATGCCTATGTAAAGGCTCTCAAGACCACCCAGTGAACTGCCTGCAATGGATGTATGCTTTGCATCGGTATATACATTGTAGTTTTCCTGAACATACGGCATTACAGTATCACAGACAAAGTTTGCAAATAAACTGCCGCAGGGATTGCTGCTTGATTTGCATTCGGCGTCATCGCTTATTGCGGGAGAATAATCATCATCTCTCATATCTCCAGCATCAAGGCATACAAGTATCGCTTTGTTGTCCGTTGCTGACATCATGGAGGCTGTGTGCTGAGCAACATTCCAGCTGCGCATACTGCCGCCAAGCTCTGTTGTGAGTACAGTCTGTCCGTCCAGCATATATATCGTGGAGTATTTGTCAGCAGATTTTGCATCATAATCATCCGGTGTCCAGATATATACATTCTTCTCAATTCCCTGAACCTGAAAAGTTTTTGTGTCATATTTCAGTTCAAATTTCTTGTCACTTTTGATATCATAGGGCACAAGCTCACCCTCAAAAAGCTCCCAGCCGCTTACACACTCATTGAAGGCTGCATTCTTTGTTACAGTGTCTCCGTAGGAAAGATGTACCATATTGTATTTTGCGGTATCTCCCTTACAGGTATAGACGAAGCTGTCACCGGCTTCGTCGGTTTTCTGCATCTTTACATCCTCTGTTGCCTCCGTTATATTATTAAAGAAGGTTGCGGTCATCTCCGCATTTTTTCCCGGGTCTCTGACCGTCAGGACGTGATTGCCCGATCCGGGGATCACGTTCTGCTTACTTGCTTCAGATACGGAGGACTGTTCTGAAGCCGTGCTCTGTTTGCTGCCCTGTCCGGCTGATTTGTCCGTATCGTTCTTTTCGCTGCTGCACGCCGTCAAAGCGGAAAGACAAAATGCGACTGAAATTATACCTGATATGATCCTGATAGTTTTCATAAAGATGCCTCCCTGAATCTGTTTTTTCCTATGCATTAATTTTACAGGATTAATACACTTCAATCAAGCAAGCATTCCGATACCTTTTAAAGCAGGATTTTATTTATTAAAACAAGGGCTTACTTCTTCTGAACATAATGCCCATATCGATCAATTTGGTATCTGTCATCTCTTTCGCAAAGCAAAGAAGCGGAATTACAACACTTTCGTTATAAAAACAGTAAGCCTTCACAGCTCCTATTTCAGTTTCCACAACATCACAGCTTGCAAGGTTGATCTCACACATCCTGTCCATCAGGCGTTCAGTCTTTTTGACATCCATTTTTACATTGGAAGCTATCATATTTAATGAGATAGGGGTATTTAGTCTGCTGTACATGAAAAAAATAATTTTCAGAACATCCTTATCAGCAAGGACAGAAAATGTCTTTGCCAGATTTTCAGGACTGCCAAGGTTCTTCCTACAGCCTTTTTCCGGTTCGGGCATAAGGAAAAAATACCGGAAGTCAGCGTTCATCCTGATGTCAAATGTACCCTCATCAACACTTGCCCTTGTATAATAACCGAAATCATCATTACTGCCCAGTCCGGACAGCGAGTCAAAATTAAAGCTGTCTCTTATGGTTGTCAGTCCCGATAACCCTACGCTTATAGCATATAAAAGCGAAAATGCTCTTTTGAAGCCTTCCTCTGTTCCCACTGACAAAAGCTCGTCGGATATCTCATCCTCCAGTTTTTTCAGACTGCTGCGTCCGAAAAGCATATCCACAGAAACTCCCAGAGCATCCGCTATATCAGGCAGCAGCTCTGCATCGGGCACGCCTCCCCTTTCCCAGTTTGAAACCGCCTGAGTTGTGACCCCGATCATCCTTCCAAGCTCCTCCTGAGTTATCCCCTTTTTCCTGCGAAATATTTTTATTTGTTCACCTATCATTTACAGCACCTTCTATCTTTTTTATTGTCAAAGGAATCACTTGATATAATCAGTACTTCCTTAAATTATTGCAAAAATCAAAGGGTCTATCATGTCTTTTCAAAACCCATTGACAAAAAACATCACCGTGCAGACCTCCGAGGTCCGTGCGGCGATGTTTTTATTCAGAAAACTCGGATCAAAAACCGGCTTACATAACATTTTCACAATATACTATTCAGCCCTGTCATTATTCCGGGCATTTCTGTACATCATAACTGCCGCACAGGCAGCAGCTGCAGAAACAATGATAAGTACGACAGGCACAACAGAATCACCTGTTGCCGGCGATTCAACGGGTGCATAAGTCACGTTCCTTGCTGACGCAGCTCCTGTAACAATAATATTGCTGCTCTCAGAATGAGGAACGGAGCTTTCCGCTGCACTGTTTTCAGATTCTGAGGTTTCACTGACACCTTCGGCGGATATCTCAATCACTATTTCTTCCTCGCTTTCTTCGGAAAGCTCCGGAGAAGCTTCTGATTTTTCAGAGTCCTGAGAGTCTTCAGACTCTTCAGACGGTTCTTCTGACAATTCTGGTTCATCTTCTATTTCCTTGCCTGTATACTGTAGATCGGAAATATTTCCTGAGCTATTCACTGCAGTGAAGGATACAGGCCATAGTCCTGAGTCCTTCCCCGTTGCATCAAGCTCAACAAGAATATAACCGGAATCGGGAATTTCAGTGACGAAATTCGTCTGGCTGTTCAGAGTCTTATCTGTTTCAGGATCATACATACCGTAGCTTTCATTCCATTCACTGTCAGCACGTACTCTGAACTCCTGTGTACCGACAGGCACCTCTCTCAGCAGACCGAAGTATTTGCCCTTTATCACCTCATACATAGGAGAATCAGGCTCTCCCTCTCCCCATGTCAGCATACTTCCGGTAATCCCGTACTTTGATGGGCTTTCGCCCTCTGTACTGTAAACACTCACCGGCCATACAACACAGTCATCTCCGTTTGTATCAAGAGTTATATATACATCAGCCTTATAATCAACGGTAACAGAGCAGTTGGTAAGACTGTTGAAGGTTTTATCCTCTTCTTCAATATATTCTCCCCAGCTGTCATCCCAGTTACTGTCGGAACGAACCTTGAATTCATATTCACCCGCGGTAAGATCTCTGACCACACCGATATAAACACCGTCACCGTCAGGATCAGTCATAACGATATCAGGTTCAGTACCCCATTTTGTAAAATCTCCCACTATTCCGAGAGTATGATTTCCCTCGTCAAAATAAGTAGGAAGTTCTTCCTCAGGAATAGCGTCTCTTGCAAAGGCTGTAACAGAAATAACACTGCAAAGCACGGATGCTGAAAGCGCAGCAGCTGCAATTCCTCTGATGTTCATATTTGTTCCTCCCAGCTGTTTATTATATCATGCTGACCCGGACTTTTCCGTATTAAAATTTTCACCTTATTATTCATTTTTCAAAATATAATCAGCATTTTATTAATTTCTATTACTATTATACAACAATAATCCACCAATTACAACCACTTATATCACAATTATAAACTCCATGTCCGGCGTGCCGGCGTGCCGCCGGTGTCGCAATTCACGGCTTGGTCGTTCTGATAAAGATTTCCCGGGCACTGCCATGCCTTTTCAGCCTGAACTGCATCAGAATTATTATCCAAAGCTGATTGCCAATAATTATACACATAATCGGCGTGCCGCCGGTGTCGCAATCCACGGCTTGGTCGGTCTGATAAAGATTTCCGGGCACTGCCATACCTTTTCATCTTGAACTGCTGACATCATTATTTTCGTACACTGAGTCACAAAAACAAAATCTTTTAAAAAATCAATACTGATTTTCATTAAAAAACAGACCTTTCATTTTAATATTTTTTCAGACAAAAAATTACCCTTTGAAACGAAGATTGAGGTTTCCGCTCTTAACACTCCACGCAAAATCAACTCAAAAAAACGGGGTACACTCCTTTCGGAACGTACCCCGTCTGTTTTTAAATCAAAAGATCAATTACTAAACAGTAATCAGATTCTCTTCTTCTTTGTAGCAAGTACAACTGCGCCGAGAGCTGCTGTAAGAACTGCGATGAATGCAGCTGCCATTGCAGCATCACCTGTTGCAGGAGCGTCTGCTACAGAACCGCTGCCTGAAGATGTAGAACCGTTGTTAGAACCGTTGTTACCAGCGTTGTCGCCTGAACCGCCGTTTGCAGGCTCGTCCTGAGTCTCAACAGTTGTTGTGCCGCCGTTTGCAGGCTCGTCCTGAGTCTCAACAGTTGATGTGCCGTCATTGTTGTTGCTTGTCTCATCGTCAACTGTAGCGCTTGTTTCATCAGAGGTCTCGTCGTCTGATGTCTGGTCGTCAACTGAACCTTCTTCGTCTGAAGACTCTTCGTCTGATGTCTCATCTGAAGTCTCATCTGAAGTCTCATCATATGAAGGCTCATCAATTGTCTCGATTGTCTCTTCTGAAGACTCCTCTACCGGCTCAACTGAAGACTCCTCTACCGGCTCCTCTGAAGATTCCTCTTCCGGCTCTTCGATGAACTCTGAATTGAAGGCGCCGTCATACGGACCCCATGCACCAGCATTGTACTTATACTTTGTCTTCTCTACGCCTCTGCCAGCCTTAGCCTCAACAGATGTGTCAATTGTGTAGATCTGACCAGCATTTTCTTTGTCATCAAACTTAAGGTCAGCTGTCTGATAGCCGATCTCACCATTCTGAATCTGCTCGTCTGACTTACCGCTTGAGAAGATTATGTTCTGAGCATTGAACGGAACTCTGATCTGCCAGATATCTGTCGGGTTGCCGTCAGAATCAAGAACCTGCTCCATCTTTGTGCCCGGGAATGCAACAGGCTGATAGCCCTCTTCACCGGTCTCTTCGTTTACAACAGTCTCACAACCGAAATCGTTGTCCTCGAAGTCAAATGTTCTTGCATAATCCGGATGCCACCAGTATGCATAAACCTCGTCCCACTTAACCTGGCTGTTGTCGAAGTAAACATACTGATCGCTTGTTGTCCATGTACCCTTAGGCTCATCCTTAGGATCTTCACCGGGATCTTCTGTAGGATCGCCTGTTACTTCAAATGTTACAGGCCAGTATTCAAAGCCTTCCTCAGCGAAGTCAAAGCCATCCTCGTTAACAGCTGAATCAGCATTAGCCTTAGCAGCGTCGTCAACCTTTGTTGTGTCGAGCTTAACTACGAGCTTCTGACCCTCTGCAACTGTTGCGTGGCAGTTTGTCTGGCTGTTCTGAGTTCTGTCATATTCTTCCTCATAAACACCCCAGCTTGTATCCCAAGCGCCGTCTGCACGAACCTTGAAATCATAGTTGCCAGCTACTTCTACTGTAGCCTCGTATACGCCGTCGCCGTCCTCATCTGTCATCTCAACGTCGCCGCCCCATTCATTGAAGCCGCCGATTACGCCAAGTGTCTTGAAGGGCTTAACCTGCTCTTTTTCTGTTGCGCTCTTAACCTCAAATGTTACAGGCCAGAAATCAAAGCCTTCCTCATCAAAGTTAAAGCCAGCATCGTTTACATAAGATTCAGCATTAGCCTTAGCAGCGTCGTCAACCTTTGTTGTGTCGAGCTTAACTACGAGCTTCTGACCATCTGCAACTGTTGCATGGCAGTTTGTCTGGCTGTTCTGAGTTCTGTCATATACATCCTCATAAACGCCCCAGCTTGTATCCCAAGCGCCGTCTGCACGAACCTTGAAATCATATTCGCCAGTTACTTCTACTGTAGCCTCGAATACGCCGTCG
>CACWVH010000115.1 GCA_902764235.1 uncultured Ruminococcus sp. | reverse complement strand
CCCTTCCCTTTGGGAAGGGGGACGGGGGGATGGGCAGGAGAAGCTACACCTTATGGGTGAACAGCTTAAAAACCTGAAATGCATAAAACAACGCATTATTTCAGGTTTTTTCAGAACAATTAATAATGAGTTTCACGTATTCAGGTTATAGTCAATACTGACATAATTACTACAATGAATTTGTGTAAAGACTATAGACTTGTACAGTAATTTTACACTTACGACGCTGGACCCTTTGATTCACGACGGGATGGTGTAAAATATTTTTGGGAGTTTTGAGGAAACTAAAATCAGCCGACATAAAAGTATCGGGCAGAAGAAATCAGAGCCGCGGGAATAAAAGCAGAAGTTCTGAACCCAGAGCGCAGCGTATGCGGAGCGATAGCGCGTCGCGACACCGGCGGCACGCCGGTTGACAAAAGTGGGGAAGGGGTATAAAATCATAGCATATGAGATTTGTGCGGAGGTATTGGTATGAGAAAAAATAATTCCATTAATTTTACGTCCGAGCAGGACAGGATAAATTATATTTTCCAGAAATGCATGGAGAATTATGACGACCCGAGCTTTACCTTTGTTGAGCATATCGGCTATGTCAGGGTCGTGACGGATAAGGAGACCTCCTGCGAGATATTTCAGGGCAAGACCTATATGCCAAAGATTGAGGCTCAGCACAGAAAGGTTGCGGAGATCAGGGAGCTTAAAAAGATCGAGGGAGTTACCGTAAAGCATTCCAGAATAAAGCTCAATATTGATAATCTCAAGATCAGAAAGAAAAAGCATACAAATAATGAATCGAAGAGAATATCGCTTTACGAAAAACGTGCAACATATATAATAGATGATCCGGCGATGATGATAAATAAGCTCCTTGAACCAGATTTCAGACGGGGTGAGGAATACTACAGGAATAATCTCGGGAATGCTTTCGTACATAATATCTCAAAGATCCTGTTCCATGAATATTTCAATAAGGATTACTTTGACCGTATGCTTGGTATCGAATCAGGCATAACAAGAGAAAAATATGTCTGGTTCACTAATATTTTCATAACAAATACTCAGGTTGCAGCAGGCTTTCTTCGCCCGAGCGTCAAGATCAACCTGTCGGAGGCTGATGCGCCTGAGCTGAGATCATCTGATGAAAGACTGGGACTTATGATGGCACTTCTGGACGATATTATGAATATGCTTTTCAGAAGATACGGCGTGCTTATCTGTACCTGTATGAAGCAGGCAGAAAATGAAAACAGCACTGAATTCAAGCTTTATATGTATATGAAAAAAAGTGTATAGCCGATTGTAAATGCGGCGGAAAAAATGACGGAAGGCGGCGGAGAAAAATTGTAAATTACAATAATGCTCATCCGCATAAACAGAAGATTTTTTGACTTTTACAATCAGCTAAAAAAGTACAAACAAGGAGTCTGAACAGGAAGCTCAGGAACAAACTGTATAATAGACTTGAAACGGAGCGCCTGACAGGAACGAAGTATTTTAAGGAAGTGTATTATGGAGCAGGATGAAAAATATATGCGCCTTGCCATCGGACAGGCTGAGCTTGCATTTCTTGAGGATGAAGTCCCGATAGGTGCAGTTGTGGTCAGAAACGGCGAGGTCGTGGGAACAGGCAGAAACAGAAGAGAAACCGGGAAAAACGCACTTTGCCATGCTGAACTTGAGGCGATCAGTGACGCCTGCAAAAGACTCGGCGGCTGGAGACTGTGGGAGTGCGAGCTTTATGTGACTCTTGAGCCATGCCCGATGTGTGCGGGAGCTATTATAAATTCGAGAATAAAAAGAGTTGTCTACGGCTGTGACGACCCGAAGGCAGGCTCTGTCAGATCTGTCGTGGAGCTGTTTGAGCTGCCGTTTAATCACAAGCCGGAAACGGTAAGCGGAGTGCTTGCGGATGAGTGCAGCGCTATCCTGAGCGATTTTTTCAGAAAGCTCAGGGAAAGGAAGAACAGAGAGAAAACATTGAAAAAGACGGCTGAGGTTCTGTCTGACAATGAGCTGTAAAATTCCGCAAGGGAAAAGCCGGAGCTTTATAGTAATAATCTGGTGAAAATATACGAAAAAACAATGCTGATTTAAAAACTATTTGTTAAAAGCATGATTTTTGCAAGAAAATAAAATATAACTTGCATTTTAAAAGCTGTTATATTAAAATTAATAAGGTATTTTGATGAAATTTGAAATATTTTTTAGGAGGAATTTTCATGCCAGTTTATTCATCAATGGATAAGGCACAGCTCAGCGAGGAATATAAGAAGCTGAGTGAGGTATATGCCGGTTATAAAGCAAGGGGACTTTCGCTTAATATGGCAAGAGGCAAGCCCGGTGCAGAGCAGATATCTCTTTCAAATGATATGTTCGGAGTTGTTACTCCCCAGACTAACTTTAAAACAGAGGATTGCCCCGATATCAGGAATTACGGCAATCTTTACGGTATAATCGAAGCAAGAAGACTTTTTGCCGATATCCTCGGCGTTGACGCAGAGAACGTATTTGTCGGCGGAAACTCAAGCCTTAACCTGATGTTTGATACAATAGCTTGTCTTATGAAGCAGGGCGCAGGCGGAAAGCCGTGGAACAAGCAGGAGAAGCTCAGATTCCTTTGTCCGGCTCCGGGCTATGACAGACATTTCGGAATCACAGAGTATTTCGGCATCGAAATGATAACAGTTCCGATGACCCCCACAGGTCCTGATATGGATGTTGTAGAAAAGCTTGTCAGCGAGGATGATACCATCAAGGGTATCTGGTGCGTGCCGAAATATTCCAATCCTACCGGTATAACATATTCAGATGAGACAGTACGCCGTTTTGCTTCCCTGAAGCCTGCTGCAAAGGATTTCAGGATCATGTGGGACAATGCGTATATCATCCATGATATCACTGATACACCGGATCAGGTGCTCAATATCTTTGATGAGCTTAAAAAGACCGGCAATGAGGATATGGTATTCGAGTTCTGCTCGACCTCAAAGATTACCTTCCCCGGCTCAGGCGTTGCAGCAGTTGCAGCAAGCAAGAGCAATCTCAGACTTATCAATAACAGATATAATTATACTACCATCGGCTTTGACAAGATAAATATGCTGCGTCACGTTCTTTATTTCAAAAACAAGGACGGCGTTCTTGAGCATATGCAGAAGCACAGAGCTATTCTTGAGCCGAGATTCAGGATGGTAGTAGAAATGCTCGACAGAGAGCTTTTGGGTCTTGATATCGCATCATGGAATAATCCCAACGGCGGTTATTTCGTAAGCGTGGATGTTGAAGAGGGCTGTGCAAAGAAGGTAGTAGCACTTTGCAAGGAAGCAGGCGTTATCCTTACAGGCGCAGGAGCAACCTTCCCTTATGGCAACGATCCCAAGGACAGCAATATCAGAATTGCCCCCACATATCCGCCTGTTGAGGAGCTTGAGATCGCTATGGAGGTATTCTGTACAGCAGTTAAGCTTGCAGCAGCAGAGAAATATCTTAATAACTGATTATTGCAGAGCTTCAGAATATTACATCGGCTTTGTGAAAGCCATAAAAATATTTTATTCGGATTTTTAAAATAACTTAAACTTCCCGAATCAGATGTTCTGGCAGCCTCAGTGTTTATTTTGTATTTTTCAGCCCTGATAAATAGCCTGAAAAATAAATGAAAATAATAAAGATGGGAAGATTGAGTAAATAACTTAAACTTCCCATACCATTTTACTGTTAATCAAAGTATTAATCGTACTTTCAATAGCTTTGGTTGTTTTCTTTTCGCCTGATAATAAGCCAACTATTTCGACAGTATAATATCAAGTGGGAAGTTTTATTAAATAAAATAAAAAAGTTCTTGCAATTTGTAATTATATATGGTATAATTCTAATGTTACTCAAGGTATTGATGAAAGAGGTGACCAAAAGTGAGAGAAGGTATACATCCTGATTACCAGCAGACAACTATCAAGTGTGCTTGCGGTAATGTGATCGAAACAGGATCGACAAAAAGTGATATCCGTGTTGAAATTTGCTCAAAGTGCCATCCGTTCTTCACAGGAAGACAGAAGCTCGTTGATACCGGCGGACGTGCTGACAGATTCAATAGGCGTTACGGCATTAATCAGAAATAATTTTAACTATGCACTTACGGCGGCACATGGCTAAAATGTGCCGCCTTTTTCTACCCGAAAGGAAATATTATGGATATAACATCATATAAAACCACAGAAAAAAAAGCGCAGGACGAATTTGTTGAGCAGAGATCCCGGTTTATAGGTTATGTCAGACCTGTGAAAACGGAGGAGGAGGCGCTTGCCTTCATTGAAGAAAAGAAAAAGCAGCACTGGGATGCACGGCATAATGTATATGCCTATGTTCTGAGAGAGGGCGGAATACAGCGTTACAGCGATGACGGCGAACCTCATGGAACAGCAGGTGTGCCGACCCTTGATGTTCTTCTGAAATCCGGCGTAACTGATGTATGCGTAGTTGTCACAAGATATTTCGGAGGAATACTTCTCGGCGCCGGAGGTCTTGTCAGGGCTTATACAAAAAGCGCAAAGCTTGCCCTCGAAGCCGGGGGTATAATAACTATGCAGAGCTGCAATATATGCCGCCTTTCGTGTGATTATAATATGTACGGAAAGCTTTCGGGACTGATACCCTCCTGCGGCGGAGTTATTGATGATACTGATTTTGGTGAAAACGTAACTCTCGGCTTTCATATTGCACCGGAAAGGTTCCGCAGCTTTGAAAAGCAGCTTGCTGATATAAGCTGCGGAGGTCTTGCAGCTGAGATAACAGGAGAAGATTTTTTTAAAATGTGACATTAAGGAACCACTGAAAAACGGAGTATAAGAGCATTATGCTAATAAGAAAATGCGGAAAAGATGATATTGAAAATACAGCACGGTTCTATATCCGGGTAGTAAACAGAATGATGGAAACAAACACCAATTATCCCAAATGGCGGAGTGATTACCCTGACCTGCACAGTGTGGTATCAGCCTTTGAAAGCGGCAGTCAGTATATATGTATAGTTGACGGTAAAATAGCAGGGGCTTTTGTGCTGAACGATGACCCCGGCGGAGCATATGAAAACGGTGACTGGAGCGTTCAGCTTGAGAGCGGACAGTACAGAGTCATACATACGCTTGCAATAGATGAAAGCCTGCGTGGAAGCGGTATTGCCGCAAGGATAGTAGGATACTGCCTTGAAAGCTCACGAAAGGATGGCTACAGGGCTGTGCGTGTTGATGTCGTTCCGGAAAATATTCCTGCTGAAAGACCTTTGCAGGGGGATCGCCGATATACCGCTTTTCAGACTTTTTGAATATAATTTTCAGTAAAAATAAAGAAATCGGAGAATAAAAAAAGGTATCTGTCTTTTTTCTGCGTATATATATACAGAAGTAAAAAATCACAGGCGGTTTGCCGTCAAAGGATGATGCTCAGTGAATATCAGAGAACAGACGGAAAAAAATGAAAGACTTATTTTCTCTGAATATGCCTGCTTTTCCGACAGCTCACAGGGAAGGGGAGCGCCGGAAGAAAAATGTACCGTCAGGACAGAATTCCAGCGTGACCGTGACAGAATAATACACAGCAAGGCTTTCAGAAGGCTGAAGCATAAAACCCAGGTATTTCTGTCTCCCGAGGGCGACCATTACCGTACAAGACTGACTCATACGCTTGAGGTGTCCCAGATCGCACGGACTGTTGCAAAGGCTCTCAGGCTTAATGAGGATCTGACCGAGGCGATCGCTCTCGGACATGATCTTGGTCATACACCCTTCGGTCATGCAGGCGAACGTGCTCTGAACAGCCTTGTTCCCGGAGGCTTCCGGCATTATGAGCAAAGCCTGAGGGTCGTGGATAAGCTTGAAAAGGACGGCAGAGGTCTTAATCTTACATATGAAACAAGAAACGGTATTGTCTGCCATACGAAGGGCAGACAAGCTGATACACTTGAGGGCAGGATAGTCCGTATTGCCGACAGGATCGCCTATATCAACCATGATATAGATGACGCTATACGTGCAGGGGTAATGAGCGAGACTGATCTTCCGGCTGAGGTCGGGGAGGTCCTCGGACATAGTACGGCTGAGAGAATAAATACCCTTGTTCTGTCACTTGTCAGAAATTCGGAGGACGGAGAGCTTTCAATGGATAAGGATGTCAGCGAGGTCTTTGACCGTCTGCATAAATATATGTATGCTGAGGTCTATTCAAATGAATATGCAAAGTGTGAGGAAAAAAAGGTTCCTGTATTCATGGAGTTTCTATACGAATATTTTACAAAGCATCCCTATGAAATGCCGGTTGAAAACAGAAGGACTGCTCAGTCCGATGGGACAGAGATCGCTGTATGTGATTATCTTGCAGGAATGACTGACAGATATGCCACTGACCGCTTCAAGGAGCTTTTTATTCCCACGCCGAGATTTTGAAAAAACATATTTAACTTGAACTTCCTACATCTAAGCGGAAAGCTTGAGAATATAAATAAACCGGGAGGTGGTGCTGCATTGGCAATAACGGAAGAATTCAAACAGGAGCTGAAGGCAAGAACTGATATTGCCGATGTAATATCATCTTATGTACAGCTGAAAAAGTCGGGCAGGAATCTTGTGGGTCTTTGTCCGTTCCATAATGAACGGTCACCGTCCTTCAGCGTTTCAAGAGAAAACGGCTTTTTCTATTGCTTCGGCTGCGGTGCAGGCGGAGATGCAATAACCTTTATCAGAAAAATAGAAAATCTTGATTATGTGGATGCGGTCAGGCTTCTTGCCCAGAGGGCAGGTATGACTGTACCTGAAAATAATGTAAATGACGGAATGGGAAAGCTGAAAGGCAGGATATGTGAAGCTAACCGTGAGGCTGCAAGGTTTTACCACCGTCAGCTTTATTCTCCGGCAGGAAAGCAGGCACTTGATTATCTGAGAGGCAGAGGGCTTACTGAAAAAACCATTATCCATTTCGGACTCGGATATTCTCCGAGGGACAGATTCGAGCTGACGAATCATCTGAGGTCAAAGGGCTTTTCAAAGGATGAAATAATTCAGGCTAATCTTGCTAATCAGTCGAAAAAGGGAAATCCCTTCGACCGCTTTTCAGACAGGGTAATGTTTCCGATAATTGATCTGAGGGGAAATGTGATAGGCTTCGGAGGACGGATAATGTCTGATATCAAGCCGAAATACCTGAATACCTCGGACACACCGGTGTTCAATAAAAGCCGGAATCTTTTTGCCCTGCAATTTGCTAAAAACAAGGCAAAGGGTCAGCTTATACTTGTAGAGGGCTATATGGATGTCATAGCGCTTCATCAGGCAGGCTTTGAAAATGCCGTCGCTACTCTGGGTACATCTCTTACTCAGGAGCAGGCAATGATAATAAAAAGGTACTGCGATGAAGTTGTGATCTGCTACGATGCCGATGAAGCCGGACAGAAGGCGACACAAAGAGCTATCGGTATACTTCGCCCGACAGGTATAAATATAAGGATACTTACAGTACCAAGCGGAAAGGATCCTGACGAATTCATAAAATCCTACGGAGATCAGGGAAGCGCAAGATTCCGTATGCTGCTTGAAAAATCGGGGAATGATACAGAATACAGGCTTTCAAAGCTCAGAAATAGCTATAATACAGATATCCCTGAGCAGAGGGTCGCATTTCTGACAAAGGCAGCAGCCCTTGTTTCCGAGCTTGAAAACCCCGTTGAGCAGGATGTGTATATCTCAAAGCTCTCACATGAGCTTGATGTGGAAAAGGAAGCGCTTAAACGGCTCGTAAATAAGAATAACAGACGCAGCTATCGTGAAAGCATAAAGGATGAACAGTTCCGTGCGCAGGCTCAGATGAGCGGCATCAATGACAGGATGAACAGGGATAAACAGTTCAACCTGAAGGCTGCAAATGCAGAGGAAGCAATCATATCTCTGATGATGAATAACCCTGATATTGCTCAGCAGATCTCAAAGGAGCTGCCGCCCGATAAATTTGTTACAGGCTTCAACAGGAATGTCTATGGTGTGCTTCTCAAAAGGCTTTCCGCCGGGGATGATATTTCGATTTCTGATATTTCCGGAGAGTTTTCCGAGGAGGAAATGTCAAGTATAACCAGAATGATGCTTTCACATCCAAGGGATCCGGATCCGTCACTTGCGGCAAAGGAATACACTGAGATACTTATCGAGCAAAGTGAAAGACTGACTCCTGAGCAGGCGGAAACAGCCGATTATGATACAATAATGGAAGAGCTTCGCAAACTCAGGGAAAAGAAAAAATAAATGAAGTACAAATATCCGGGAAATGCTGAACAGTATGGTGTTTCCTGAAATACAAAGCATTTTTGAAGTATTCCTGTGAAAAAAACGGGAAAAACAGTATGTCCCGTGAAAAAGGACAGGACTGAATCAAAAGGAGGAGCATTATGAGTGCACAACAACCCGAAAAGAAAAATGTTCTCGGAGATCTTATCGAGATCGGAAAAACAAAGGGTCAGCTGACAAACAAGGAGATTTTTGATGCAACAGGCGAGATGGATATCGAGCCGGATCAGATGGAAAAATTCTACGATATGCTTGAATCCAGCGGTGTTGAGATCGTGGAGACCCTTGATGATATCATGCTTGACGATGACGAGCTGACATCAATGACAGGAGATGACGACAAGGAAGCTGCTGTTTCAGACACCATCGTGTCCACTGATGATCCGGTCAGGATATATCTCAAGGAGATCGGACGTGTACCGCTTCTGACTCCTGAGGAGGAAACAGAGATCGCAGAAAAAATACTGAACGGAGATGAGGAGGCAAGCCGCCGCCTTGTGGAAGCGAACCTCAGACTTGTTGTCAGCATAGCAAAGCGTTATCTCGGCAGAGGAATGCAGTTCCTTGATCTGATCCAGGAGGGTAACCTGGGTCTTATGAAGGCTGTTGAAAAGTTTGACCATACAAAGGGTTTCAAATTCTCGACCTACGCCACATGGTGGATAAGACAGGCTATCACAAGGGCTATTGCAGACCAGGCAAGAACAATAAGGATCCCGGTACATATGGGTGAAACAATAAATAAGATCAAAAAGGCGTCAAGCCAGCTTCTCCATGAAAACGGACATGAACCGAGCATCGAGGAAATAGCAGAGTATCTGAATACACCTGTTGACAGGATAAGAGAAGCAATGAGGGCTTCACAGGAGCCTGTGTCACTTGAAACTCCCATCGGTGAGGAGGAGGACAGCCATCTTGGTGATTTTATCCCCGATGACAGCGCGATCACTCCTCAGGATGCTGCATCACAGTCTATGCTGAAGGAGCAGCTGAATTCTGTCCTTTCCACGCTGACGCCGAGAGAGGAAAAGGTCATCCGTCTGCGTTTCGGTCTTGATGACGGCAGACCGAGAACTCTTGAAGAGGTAGGCGAGGTATTTGAGGTCACCAGAGAGCGTATCCGCCAGATCGAAGCAAAGGCGCTCAGAAAGCTCAGACATCCGAGCCGCAGCAAAAAGCTTAAATAATAATGTGAGGTCCTATGGATAAATTTGATATAGATGAAATATTAGCCTCCCTGTCTGTCAGGGCAAGGGCGGCAGGAGATATGCTTGATATAAGAGAGATATCAGCATTGGCTGAATATGATGATGCCTCAGAAAATGATATAAAGGAGCTGCTTTCACTTCTCGGTTCAGAGGGAATATCCTTCTGCTGTGACGGTATCAGCTTCGGTAAAGACCGGATAAAACAGCTGACAAATGAGATCAGAGAGTCCTGTGAGGAGGAAAGAGCTGCCGCAGCAGGCAGAAGCGAGGATACTGTCAGGATGTATCTGAGGGAAATATCAGCTCTTGAGCCGTCTGATGCACACCGTGAGCATGAGCTTGTGCTTTCAATGCTTGAGGGCGATGAGGACGCTGCCGAAGGTCTTGTGGAGGACGCAATGTATATACCGGTGCTCACAGCAATGAAGCATCTTGGCAGGGGAATGCTTTTCCTTGACCTTGTTCAGGAGGGCAATTTGGCACTGATGGCAGCCGCTCAGGAGATAACAGACCCGGCAATAAGCTTTTCGGCTTTCTGTGCATTCAGGCTTGAAAGGCTTATGACTGAGCTTACCGGCGGTGAAGATCAGCCGCTTATGAAGATACCTGGAGCTGCGGCAGAGGATCTTGCAAGGGTCATTGAGGAAGAAAAGAAGCTTGACAGCAGTCTTGTTGAAAAAGAGAAGCTATCTGCCCTTTCAGCAGCCCTGAAGCTTGACGAAAAAAGGATCGCCGGACTTCTTGAGCTTGAAAAGGAGCTTCTCACAGCCCGGAAAACAGATGGGCAGGATGCAGAAAGCCCTGTCGAAGCCGAAGAAAACGAAGCGGATAAGTTTTTGTCAAGGCAGGTTGGTGAAATGCTTGCGTCGCTTTCACAGATGGAGGCAAGGGTAATTTCCATGCGCTTCGGTATCGGAGAGAAGGGTGAGCTTTCATATGAGGATATCGCCGGCAGACTCGGGATTACTGCAGTGGAGGCAGAAGAGATAGAAAAGCAGGCAATGCTTCATCTTGGCAGACAGAATTATTGAATAACTCTGTGCACACCAGAATAAATAACAAACAGCCGGCGTAATATGCAGATGGCAGATCACGCCCGGCTGTAGATTTTTCACTTCAAAAGCAAAATACAAAGTAGCGTATGCTTTTGAAATAATAAGGACAGATACCCACGTCACAGGAGGATGCGGAAAAAATTGTTATCAGCCATGAGAAAAAAGCATGGCGCAGCCGGATACAGGCTTATGATCAGGAGGAAGAAAAAATGGCAAACGGAACACAGCCCGAAAGAAAAACAGTGCTCAGACAGCTGACAGAACTGGGCAAATCAAAGGGGCAGCTCAGCAACAAGGAAATACTTGATGCGATCGGAGAAATGGATATTGACGCTGATGCAATGGAAAGATTCTATGATGCATTGGAGACAAACGGAATAGAGATAGTTGAATCGGTAGATGATATCATTCTGGACGACAAGGAGCTTGCAGCAATAGAGGGCGAGAGGGTATCGGATAATGAGCATGAGGACTATTCCGAGACTATCTCAACAGATGACCCTGTAAAGGCTTATCTCAAGGAGATCGGAAGTGTTCCTCTGCTTACATCTGAGGAGGAGACCGATCTTGCCATCAGGATAGCTGCCGGAGATATAAAAGCAAGGCAGAGGCTTTCCGAAGCAAATCTCAGACTTGTTGTCAGCATAGCAAAGCGTTATCTTGGCAGAGGAATGCAGTTTCTTGATCTTATTCAGGAGGGAAATCTGGGTCTTATCAAGGCTGTCGAGAAATTTGACCATACAAAGGGCTTCAAATTCTCGACCTATGCAACATGGTGGATAAGGCAGGCTATTACAAGAGCAATTGCAGATCAGGGCAGAACAATAAGAATACCCGTACATATGGTAGAGACTATCAATAAGGTCAAAAAGACCTCAAGCCAGCTGCTGCACGTGACAGGCCATGAGCCGTCTGCTGAGGAGATTTCTGACGTACTGAAAATGCCTGCTGATAAGGTCAGCGAAATAATGCGTATTTCTCAGGAGCCTGTGTCGCTTGAAACTCCGATCGGCGAGGAGGAGGACAGTCATCTCGGTGATTTTATTCCCGATGAGGATGCACCGGCTCCGCAGGATGCTGCTTCAAATACGCTTCTGAAGGAGCAGATATCCTCTGTTCTTGAGACTCTGACGCCAAGGGAATCAAAGGTTCTCAAGCTTCGCTTCGGACTTGAGGACGGACGGTCAAGGACGCTTGAGGAGGTCGGAGATGAATTCAATGTAACCAGAGAGCGTATCCGTCAGATCGAGGCAAAGGCACTTAGAAAGCTCCGCCACCCGAGCCGCAGCAAAAAGCTCAGAGATTTTCTTGACTCGTAAAATTTTTAAGGAAGCACTGATTAAATCCAGTGCCTGTATTGCGTCAGCAATTTTTTCGTCAGGTTGTGCAAAAAGACCGCAGGCAACCTGACGGTTGTCAA
>CACWVH010000114.1:6020-12818 GCA_902764235.1 uncultured Ruminococcus sp. | reverse complement strand
GACGGCGGCAGGCGTGCTGCGCACGCCTGCCGCCTGGCTGAAATGAAAACCCGGAAGGTTTAAAAAAAGATTTAATTCAATTTCACGGATTCAGGTCGAATATTAGTATTAGTTGCTGCATCAATAAAAAAGCCTGAAAGCCGCCGGATCGGAAGGCGGCTTTCAGACTTAGTACAAACTAAGGAGAATGTATTATAGGATTTTTGTAATCATGATGCTGTGATTGTGTAGGTCTTGACCGAGACAGTACCGTCTGCATCTGTTGCTACACATTTGAGGTCATAGCTCGTTGCTGATGTGGGAGTGAATTTTGCATATGTTTGCTTATCATTACCGTAGCTGAGCTTGTTCCACTTTGAATTTACTGAACGCTTGAAATAAAATTCAAAGGTGCAGGGCTTTGTTCCGCCGACTGTTCTGCCAGCGATTGTTATCGTCTTATTGACGCTGACAGATGTGCCTGTATTGATGGTGGCAATATTTGTAAGCGGCAGGCTTTCGTAAATGGTTGCATGATAAATTTTTTCGCTTGTTGCGCCTGTGCTGTCCTTTACAACTGCCTTGAGATCATAGGAGGCTGCTGCTTTGGGGACAAGCACTGCATATTTTGCAGAACCGAATTCAGTTCCCATTTTGTTCCATTTGCTGTTGGTGCTGCGTTTGAAATAGAAAGCATAGGTATAAGGACCTGTGCCGCCCTCAGCGCCGCCGGTGATACGGATATCATCGCCGATCTGAGCGATCTCTGAGTTCAGATAGGAGGTATTCTGAAGCTCGCTGACTGCTTCGGCGGTCTTTGTTCTGCTGATCTCATCGCCGCAGTCAGAGCAGTAAACCACACTGTACTGAGCACCGTCGCTGCCCTTTTCAGAAACTGCGTCAGCAGGTGTGTGACCTGTTGCTGAGATAACCTCTGTTTTTTCAGCGCCGCAGTCAGAGCAGGTATAGGTTATAACGCCGTCCTGAGTGCAGGTTGCCTGTTTTGTAACAGTACCGCTTCCGAAGCTGTGTTCATCGTAATTGCTGTCACTGCTGATAAGAGCTGAGCTGTCAGCAGTGATGGAGTATGTTGAAGAGGATACTCCCGGAGCTGAATAGATAACATAATTTACATTCTTTGGAGCTGTTGCATTGAAAACTGTTGTGCTGTTGTTTTTTACATTAATTGTTTTTCCCTTTTGTACAGACGTCTTATAAGTTACATATCCCTGTGAAGAAGATGACGGTGTTTCAGCCATCTGACTTGAGCCTGCGCCGAATACTGTAGCGCCGTTTACTGTAATTGTGCCGTCAGCGTCAAGCGGAGCATTGTCACTGTTTGCCGGAGCTGACCATACTACTACATTTCCTCCTGTGAGATTGAGTGCACCGTTTGAATCAAGTCCGTCGCCCTCACAGTTTACATTGACCTTACCGCCGTAGATATTGAGCGAATAGTCACCTGAGGAGGTTTGTCCTCCGCCCTGCTGAGAGCCGCCGCCGGAATTTCCGCCGAAGCCGCCGCCTCCGGGACCGCCCTGACCGCCGGGTCCGCCGGGACCGCCGCCGGGATTAAAGCCCTCTGTGCTGCCGCCGTTTCCACCGGCTGCATTGATGCCGTCATCGGATGCGACAATATTATAGCTGCCCGAATAGATGTAGACATTGCCGGATTCAAGGCCCTCATAGCTCTGGGCAATATCAATATGAACACAGCAATCCGCTGCATTTTCCTTGCCTATTGTAAGAGAGGTGTCAGCGTGCATACCGTCGTCACCTGTGAGGATATCAAAGTCGCCGCCGTTGATTACTGCATAGCCGTCAGAATGAACAGCGTCGTCTGCTGTGTTGATGGTGAAGCTTCCTGCATTGATAGTGATTGTATTGGTTGATTCTGAGGTATCGGTGCTGTCGGTGGAATCTGAATTGTAGGAAGCCTTGATACCCTTGCAGCTCATTGTATCGGAATCAAAGGAGCTGTCATTATAGCCGCTGCCTGCTGTAATATCGAAGGTGCCGCCGTTGATCGTTATATCCTGAGCAGATTGTATACCGTCGCTGCCGGATTTAAGAGTGATATCGCCGCCGTTTATGACGATATCAGCTGCACAGCCTGCGTCAGCGTCAACGCTGTCAGGGTCTGTGCGTATTGCGTCTGCCTCAGCGGTCACGTCAATATCGCCTGAATTTATGGTAAGACTGTTGTCAGCGGAAATACCGTTTTTGGCTGAGGTTACATTCAGGTCAACATCCTCAATGGTAAGCTTGCTGTATTCGCCGGATTTGACGGCATTTTTAGTATTGCATACCAGGTTGAGCGTTCCCTTGCCGTTGAGGGTGAGGTCAGAATAAGCCTTTCCCTTGATAACAGCTGATTCTGCGAAGGCTGCGTTTGTGCCGTCACCGCCGTCGGCTGTGTCGCCGTATGTATCAGCGTTATTGAATTCGCTGTCAGTCAGGGTATTTTTGTGTCCCTCAAGAGAGGTCACCTCGACCGATGCCGTGGAATTTTTCTTGATGGTCAGCGGGCTTGTAAGTGAGGAAGTAAGCTCCAGCTCGCTGAGCAGAAGTACAGCGTCTCCGGTAGCTTCTTTTTTCACAGAAATGCTCATATCGCTGCCCTTGCCTGTAAAGGCATATGTTCCGCCCTTTTTATTGATATTGATATTAAGTGAATACTGATCCGTATTGCTGTAAACAGAATTTCCGTCAGAATCCGTGGTCGGCTCAACTGTATATTCCGTACCGTCAGAGCTTATTCCGATAACCTCATATTTTGTGTCGCTGCCTTCAAAAACTGTCAGGCTGCTGCCGTTAAAGGAAAAGGTTGTATAGCCGATGGGTACTTCGATTTTTGTGATGCCATAGCCGTTTGAAATAGTTACCTCAACGATACCTACTGCGCCGGATACACCTGTGACAGTAACTGTTCCTCCGTTTACCTCAGCTGTGGCGATAGAAGGCTTGTCAACGCTTGCATACTGAACCTTTGAGCTGCAGTTGATAACAGCCGAGCTTCCGGTAAGCTGCTTGTAGCTGTAAGCCATAGAAGAAGCTGCACTGACAGACAGACAAGCAGTTCCGGCTGCTGCCGTTGACATTATCATTGCCGCCGTCAGAAAAACGGTAACTGCTTTTTTGAATGATTTATGCATGATGGATCCCTCCTGAAATTAAGATATGTGAAAAGTCCGCGTCTATCTTTTGCTGTATTTTATTTTAAGAGAAGCTTCTTAAAAAACTGCTTAAATTTTTTTTAAAATCTGATAACAATTTATGTACTTTTTGTTAAACGATTCATACGGATAAATATTTGTGCTATAATGTAGCTGTCAGCCTCCGGCTGAAACCTGATATACCGAGCAATGTCGTCAACTTAGGGTTTTCGGTCACTGCCTTACGGCAGTGAGAGAGGGCTTCTGATCGCCGCTGCAAGGGGACGCCCTCTTTCGCAGGGCGTCCCCTCTCAAAAAACAGTCCACTGGACTGTTTTTTGCTTCACCCCCGGCACGAGCGATTCTCATGCAAGAGATTTCGCACTCTGCGGAGCGCGACCAGGGGCGCCGGGTCTCACCTGCCGGCTCGGTCGGTGCTTCTGCCTTCGGCAGAGGTGTCCACCGGACACCCGCACCCTCTGGACCCTGCCGCCTTTGAAAAGGCGGGCGAAACTTTAAAAATTTGCTAAGTTGATGCCATTGATATACCGAGGAGGAGCATTATGCAGATACTGCTTGTAGAAGATGAGATATCCCTTTCAAATGCGGTGAAAAAACTGCTGGAGCAGCAGGGCTATTTTGTGGATGCGGTCTATGACGGACTTTCAGCTGTGGAATATGCCGGATCAACGGCTTATAATCTGATAATACTTGATGTTATGATACCCGGACTTGACGGGTTTGAGGTGGTGCGGACACTTCGCAGAAGGAATATCGGAACGCCTGTGCTGATGCTTACCGCAAGGACTGCCAAGCCTGATAAGCTCACAGGCTTTAACAGCGGTGCGGATGACTATATGACAAAGCCGTTTGACGTTGATGAGCTTATCGCAAGAGTAGGCGCACTGACAAGAAGAACAGGCGGAGTCATTATGAATAAAATAGATTTCGGTGATATCTCTCTTGATCTGAATTCTGCGGCGCTCAGCTGCAGGGGAGAGACAGTTCAGCTTAGCCATAAGGAATTTGAGGTGCTCAAGGTACTTCTGTACAATCCGAAAATGACAGTCAGCACAGAAACAATAATAGCAAATGTGTGGGGAATTGATTCGGAGGTCACGGATAATAATGTGGAGGTTTATATCTCCTTCATACGCAAAAAACTGAAATATCTGAATTCAGCCGTTTCTCTGAAAAAGCTGCAAAAGCTGGGCTATCGTATGGAGGCAGGGGAATGTTAAAAAAATACCGGCAGAAATTCATTATTCTCAATATGGTCACTGTCGGGCTGGTTCTTGTTGTTGCATTTGTCTATATCGGTGCAGAGCTGTACAGAAGTGATTATAACGAGCTTAAAAACGTCATGTCAATGATAGTCAAGCCATGGAATGCTTCACCGGGGAAGACAGCTGCTGAGAGCGATCCGCCGGAAAAGCCTGCGCAGACAATGGCAGAGACGGACGGTCCGCAGCAGAATAAAAAGGAAAGTAATGCTGAGCCTCCCGGTAAACCACAGCAGCCTGACGCAGCGGCATCAAGAGAAGAAGCTGAAAGCTCTTCTCTGCCCGAACCAAAGGGAAGTACGGGTGGACGGCACGAAATAAAGGAAAAGAAAAGTCCGCAGCAAAAGATCAGCAATGACAATATCCTGACTTATTTTTACTCTCCCGGTACGGGGGAGATATCGCTCCTGTCGGATGATAAGGACGATTATGATTTGCCGGATGAGCAGCTTATGAAGGATATAGCAGCTGCAAAGGACAGCTTCGGGGAACTGAGAAATTACGGCATTATATACTACAAAGAGCATACCGAGAGCGGAACATATAAAATAGCGGTGACGGATGTGTGGTATATCAATTCCACGATTCTGAGGATATCACTGATACTTTTTGCAGTATTTCTTGTAATAATGGGTCTGCTGTTTCTTATCAGTATGCGTCTTGCAAGGATAGCTGCAAAGCCAATGGAAAAAGCGATAGAAATGGAACGAAGATTTGTAAGGGACATCTCCCACGATCTGAAAACTCCGGTAACGGTTATCCTTGCAAACAACAGCATACTGAAATCAAATCCTCAGACGAAGGTGGAGGATAATCTTCAGTGGATAGACAGCACGGATACAGCAGCCCGGGAAATGCGCAATATGATAAATGAAATGCTTACCCTTTCAAGGCTTGAAGCGGATGAAAAACCGGCGCAGCAGGAGACGGTTTCTCTTTCCTTGGCAGCAGAAAGGGCTGTGCTGCAGCTTGAGTCCGTAGCATATGAAAACGGCATCAGGATAAGCACTGATATCGAAGAAAACGTGAATATCCTTGCATCATCCGAGCATATAAAGCGCATATGCAGCGGACTTCTGGAGAATGCGCTGAAATATGAGCCTGAGGGCGGGGCTGTTGATATAAAAGTAAACGGCGGAAGAAAAGCAGCGGTTTTATGTATTCATAACAGTCAGAGCTTTATCCCGCCGGAGGAGCTTTCGCATATTTTTGAAAGCTTTTACAGAGGAGATAAGACAAGGAGCAGCCGTGATGGTCACGGACTCGGATTGCCTATCGTCAGGCGTATGACGGAGCTTTCCGGCGGAACAATAAGCGCCAGAAGCAGCAGGGAAGAGGGTACTTCATTTTCGGTCAGCTTTGAAGTCCACAGTCAGAATTGAAAAATAAGTGAAAAACGAAATTATCAATAAAAAAGCTCAGTCACAGCTGACAGGACGTCAGTTACGACTGAGCTTTGTATTTGTAAAATTGCGGTTATAAAAATATTAATCAGGTTTCCTGAGGTTCAGCCTGTACCTTTTTTGCATAGAGCTTTTCTTCATTCATTATATTCATAAACTTCTTTTTAAGCTCAATTGAAAGATACGGGCGGAGCTTCTGGAGAGTAGTTTCATCGGGGCTGAAAATAAGGATAGCAGGCTTATGCCTGATCTTGTCGTGTATCAGGACATAATATGTTCCGGGGTTCAGATCATCGTCTTCAGCTCTGAGAATCAGATTGTATTTTGAAATATCAATATTTCTCTGTCCGGTTTTTCTGTCGTTGTATTTTCCGATATCATCGATCGCCTTTACATCAAATGCACAGACCTTTCTGCGCTTGAGCTGACGCTTGATACGCTCAACTCTCATTTCTCCGGTTACAAAGGTATATTCATATTCGACTTTCAGATTTGAAATAACATAATATATCAGATATGCAATTACACCCATCAGTGCAAGGGCAAGAAATGCAAGCGGAGGAAATGCAGCCGCAAAAAGCACGCATCCTGCTATTGCAATTATCACAGCAACAAAGGCACAGATAATGATACCTTTTTTGCCTGATGACATCTTTTTGACAACTATCTGTTCATAATAATTGTCCATTGTTGTAACATCCATTAACTTTCCCATTGTTTTATACTCCTTTTTATCAGTATGGATTTCAGATCACCATACAAAACTAATCAACAAAATTATAACTATATCGTACCACATTATGCCGAAATAATCAAGTGAAATATACAAAATAACCAAATTTTTTAAAAAATATTTGTTCTTTGAATGAACTTTATTTAATTAATACCTGAATCCGTGAAACTCATTATTGATTGTTCTGAAAAACCCAGAGATAATGCGTTGTTTTATGCATTTCAGGTTTTTAAGTTGTTCACCCA
>CACWVH010000114.1:0-5994 GCA_902764235.1 uncultured Ruminococcus sp. | reverse complement strand
ACGGCGGCAGGCGTGCGCAGCACGCCTGCCGCCTGGCTGAAATGAAAACCCGGAAGGTTTAAAAAAAGATTTAATTCAATTTCACGGATTCAGGTAATAATTAATGATGAATAATTATTGTGTAAACTGATTTATCGTTCAACCAAAAGTAAACAGCGGCACGCAAATCTCTGAATCAGCGGAACGAAGCTGCTCACGCTCACACAAAACTTGCCGCTGTCACAAAAGCAAGCGAGCACGCCCGCCGCAGGCGGCGGGCAGCGCCCCTTCTCTTATGGTTCTTCTCTTTGGCTGCGTCCGCATCCTGCGGACGCCTGCATCGACGCCAGAGGTACGTAAGAATCAGAAACAGCAAAAACACTTACTTCATTCTCATTAATAAATAATATTAACCTGAATCCGTGAAACTCATTATTGATTGTTCTGAAAAACCCAGAGATAATGCGTTGTTTTATGCATTTCAGGTTTGGCGGCAGGCGTGCTGCGCACGCCTGCCGCCTGGCTGAAATGAAAACCCGGAAGGTTTAAAAAAAGATTTAATTCAATTTCACGGATTCAGGTATTAATCAAAAAATATAGATCCGCCGACCGGAAAAACGGACGGCGGATCAGGATTATTTCATCATCTGACTGAAATGATCGTCACAGGCTTTTTCAAGCGCCTTGACTATTATTTTCAGCGTTCTGATACGTGCGTACTTTTTGTCGTTTGACTCGATAATATACCATGGCGCATTTTTGGTGCTTGTCTTTTGCAGCATTTCATCAACTGCAACCTCGTACTGCGGCCACTTTTCCCTGTTGCGCCAGTCCTCGTCAGTGATTTTCCACTGCTTTTCAGGTGTGTTCTGACGATCAGTAAAGCGTGCAAGCTGTGTATCCTGATCTATGTGTATCCAGAATTTCAGAACAACTGCGCCCCAGTCTGTCAGCATACGCTCAAATTCGTTGATCTCGTTGTATGCTCTCTGCCAGTCCTTTTCACAGCAGAAGCCCTCAAGCCTTTCCACCATTACCCTGCCGTACCATGTGCGGTCAAAAATACAGATATGTCCTGTTCTCGGCAGCCTTGTCCAGAATCTCCAGAGAAAATGACGATTCCTTTCATGTGGCAGCGGAGAGGCAATGGGATGTACATCAAAGCCCCTGGGGTCAAGCGGATACGCAACACGGCGGATATTTCCGCCCTTGCCTGCCGCATCCCAGCCTTCATAGCAAAGTATGACCGGTATCTTTTTGCGGTAAATGATATTATGAAGCTCGCTCAGCCTTGTCTGAAGCTTTTTAAGCTCAGCCTTGTATTCTTCATCGTCAATAGACGGAGAAAGATCAACCTCAGACAGCTTCTGCATTTTTTTCAGCGGGAATTTTTCTTCGTAAGGCTCACCCACATAGCGGCCTTCCTCCAGACCGGAATCTATTCTTTTGACAAGAAGCTTCATAGCATCCCTTACAGCAGTTTTTCTGCGGCTGCCGTCAAGGATCTGCCATTTTGCACTGTCTCCGGTTTTTTCCATGAATTCTTCATATGCATCACGGAAGCGCTTGTATTCCTTGTGCTGCCAGAGGTCTGCTTCTGTTACACGCCATTCTGTTTCAGGAGCTTCCGCCAGCGAGCGGAGACGTTCAAACTGCTCGTCCTTGTCAATATGCAGAAAGATCTTCAGCACAAGATATCCGCCGTCAACCAGCTGACGCTCAAACTCATTGACCTGACGTATACGATTGCGGTATTCGCTTTTTGTTATCTCATGTCTGAGGAATTTCTGCACTGCACATTCCATCCAGCCGGAATCAAGGAAGGTGATCTTTCCGTTTTCAGGAAGAGCCTTATTGTACTGATAAAGAAACGGATACCGCTGCTGCGATTCGGGAACTATCACCGGGGAAACTACATTATAGAATCTCGGGTCGATCTCGCTTATCAGCTCCTTGATAAGACTGCCCTTTCCGGCAGCTGCCCAGCCCTCGATCAGAACAATAACAGGCAGTCCTGCGTCCCTGAGAAGCTGCTGTTGCCCGAGAAGCCGGGCACGAAGTGCCTTCAGCTGTTCACTAAGAGCATCATTGTCCTCACGCTTTTTCTTTTCAAAGTCCTTCAGCATAGCCATTACGCCTCCTCTGATTTAGTATAGCATACAGTTGTTGCTAATAATTAACCATATTATACCACCACACCACAAACTTTTCAACACCATTATTGAATAGTTGTTAAAAATTTTTATGAAAAACGCCGATTTTTAAAAGATATAATATTTTTTTGAATTTTTCTGAACAAAACGGGATTTTAAAGTATCATATATAATAGAGAGGTAAAATTCTCTGCAAAAATAGCCGCCGCAGGAGTGTGAAGAGTCTTGATCCTGTATGAAGGCTGAATAAAATCTATGGAGGTATTATATTATGAAACTCAAGGCTTTGATGAAAAGAACAGGTGCAGTATTGATGTCGGCAGCTATGCTCTGCACAGCTGCGGCAGTGCTACCGCCGGTGACGAACACAGGGATCGTTGCCAATGCAAGCGAAATATCAGATGAACAGTATAGGAACGACACATCACTCGTGAAATTTAAGATTGATGAAGGTGTTACTTATATTGGTTCGATGGCATTTTTTGGGTGTAAAAATCTGGAGAAGGTAGTTTTTTCATCTACGGTGAAACATATCGGTGACCATGCTTTCTGGGGCTGTAAAAACTTATCTGATGTACAGCTTAATGAAGGCTTGATAAGCATTGGAAGAAATGCTTTTGAGGGTGATAGTAATTTTGGAAGCAGTTTGAATAAAATAATTCTGCCAAATACATTAGAAACTATTGATAGTGGGGCATTTAGATATTCTGGTTTAAAAACTATATATATTCCTTCAAGTGTAAAGAGCATCGCTGATTCTGCTTTTCAGGGTTGCGGTAAAATCAAGATTTACGGAACTAAAAATTCAACAAAAGCTAAAGCATATGTCAGTAAACAAAAGGCACAAAAAAATTGCCAGACTGAATACACGGATGTAGATTTCATAGAAATCGGAGTAAAAATGAGCAAAAGCCAGATGACCCTTGGTAAGGGTGAAACAACAAAGCTTTCTGCAAGTATTTCTCCTTTGAACATCATAAACAAATCCACCACTTGGCGTACATCTGATTCAAAGGTATTGACAGTAGATCAGAAGGGTAATGTCAAAGCAATGGGGAACGGAACAGCATGGATAACAGCCTATGTTCCCGGATACAATGATCTGACAGCTTCCTGCAAAATAACTGTCAAAAATGCTCCGACAAAAATAACACTGACTAAGGGAATCGTAACGATTGGAGTCGGTGAGAAATTTACTCTTGGTTCTTCCGTTCCGGATGGAACAGCCTGCTCAAAAAGAACATACCGTACAAGCAACAGCAGTATAGTAAAAATGACACGTACTGACTGGCAGGGCGATTTTGTAGGCGTAAAGCCCGGTGTTGCTTATGTAACAGTACGCTCATATAACGGCAAGGAATCCACCTGTAAGGTAACGGTAAAGAAAGCTCCGTCAAGTGTAGCTATCAGTAAAAAAAATCTGACACTGAAAGTTGGTCAGACAGCTACCCTCAGTTCATCCATTCCGTCAGATGCAGGATGTGCAGCACGCACCTTCCGCTCAAGCGACAGTTTAGTCGTTAAAATGACAAAAACAAATTGGACAGGCAGCTTCAAGGCTGTAAAGCCCGGCACCGCATATGTTACAGTACGCATCTACAACGGCAAGGAAGCAAGCTGTAAGGTTACTGTTGTAAAATAATATTGCTTGATCTTTCCCGATTTGAATAGATACGGACGATCTGTGTCCGGAAAAAGAAAAAGCATACACGATCAGTTCCCCTTTCGTGTATGCTTTCTTTTTTTCTTACCGGTAAAAAATGCGGTAACGGGTCAGATATCATACGGATATTCTTCTCCGTAATACTGCCGATATTTTCTGCGTTCTTCATCCGGGTCGTATTCAGAGTCGTCTCCGATATATTCAATTACTGTGTGATAATGCAGCATATCATCAGTATCATATACGAGATTATATGGTTCGAGGCCCTCAAGCTTTTCATACAGTGCAGCGATCTCATCCTCACTTCGTCCTTTGAGGGAAATGTAGATATCATCATAGAAAGTAAGATTCATGGCTTCAACATCAAAATCAGTCATACTTGAGGGCAGATAAAGCTTTTTTACATTGAAAATACCCGCTTTGAATGCTGTAATGCCCTCGGGAACATACAGATTTTCGACAGGGAACTTATTATCAAGCTTCAGATAGTATTCTTTTTTATCTGTAAGCTTTACTCCTTCGTCAAATTCTATGTATACATTTTTTATCTTTGATGAATTCTTAGAGTAATAGTAACTGCTCTCTCTGTCATCATTAACTGACAGCAAAGCATTTTCCGGCTTGAATTGTATATTGAATTCGCCCGTTTCTTCATCCGGAGCGGCGATCAGATGATATTTGTCCCATGAAAACGGATATCCAAGATCAGCTGTATAATTACCCTCAACGCCCGATCTGCCGATCAGGGTGTCGCTGTACAGCGTCACATCTGACAGCTTCAGTGTATTTTTGAATACACTTCTGGCGTTCAGTTCAATACAGTCCTTCGGCAGAACGACAGTAGTCAGCTCCTTACAGTCTGCAAAAGCTCCCTCACCGATTTCCATGACATTCGGGAACTGCTTCGGAAAATCTATCTCTTTGAGCTTTGTTCCGTAAAAAGCCTCGCTTCCTATTTTTGTAACATATTTTCCTCCGCGTATCTCCTCAAGATTCGGGTAAATCTGAGAATATGAATTGGAAAATATCTTATCGGGTATTTCCGTCAGATATTCAGGCAGCTGCACCGAACGAAGCTTTGCTATCGATTCGCCGGAGGTATTTTTGGTAATAAGATTTCTCTGCATTCTTGTGACAGGATAATTCACACCGTCATAGGTACATTCTGACGGCAGGACAAGATTTTCCATATCACCGCTGAAATCGTCATTCAATGTCAGAAGAGTTACTTCTTTTGCATTGGGATAGATCCTGAAGGTATATCCGCCGCCTTCGCCGATCAGAGAACCGCTGTAATCCTTTTCAAGATTTGAGGAGACTACGCTTGGCTCCTGATAAACGTAAACTGTGCTTATCTGTACTATTGTACTTGGCTCAGGCTGTGAAGCAGTCTGAAGCTCCGTGTTGTCTGACGGCTGAGAAGCTATGCTGCTTTCAGCTTCTGAGGTTTCATTCTGTGCGTTTTCCTGTACGGGCTCATCCGGCTCTTCTTATGAAACAGACGAATCAGACAATGGCAATACTTCATCCCGGAGACTGTCAGTATTGAAATTCACCGCTGTTATGCCGATGCAGGCAGCTACGGAAACTGCGGCAGTAATTGCAGAGATCCTTGCAGCAGCAGCGTGAGAAATAGTAGTGCTCACAGCGGTTGAGATTCCTGTGGATGCAATATTTGTAACTGCTGCGGCAGAGGATGAAACAGTGTTTGACACGAGATATGCATTGGAAAAAGCCTGACGGATGATTTCTCCGATATTCCCGAAGATACCTCCGGTATGAAGTGTAATGCCGTGCTTTTTTTCATAAAGAAAGATCTCTGATTTCAGCTTCAGCTTGGCAGAATTCAGACGGCTTTTGACGCTTCCGATGCTGATCTCCAGAACATCCGCAATTTCCTGATATGACATATCGCCGTAATAGCGAAGAATGAGAATCCTGGAATATTTTTCCGGAAGGCTGTTTATTACCTCAAGCAAAAGCCTGTCATTTTCATTTTGATCCATATTTTCATGGGGTACCTCAGAAATGCATTCGAACTCATCGGTATTGATTTTATTCATCAGTTCGGGATCATCATCAAATGAATCAGATTTTTTAGAGCCATCCCTAGAAAGTGTGGGTAAAGAATCATCTTCCCGGCAGGGAAACAGGCAGCCCGCCGTAGCGAAGCATGATCATTGAGATCAGGTTTTCGAT
>CACWVH010000113.1:14950-25802 GCA_902764235.1 uncultured Ruminococcus sp. | reverse complement strand
CTTGACAACCGTCAGGTTGCCTGCGGTCTTTTTGCACAATCTGACGAAAAAATTGCTGACGCAATACAGGCACTGGATTTAATCAGTGCTTCCTTAAATATTTGTTAGGCTGACAGCATTGCCCGAGGGGGAAGATTTTTGACTAGTGTGTAAGAGCGAAACAATCCCCCGCAAAATTGACAGCGGAGGCACTCCGCGTTAGTGTAAAATAATTCTGGGCACACTTTGTGATATGGCATAATAGAAGAACACAGACCGTGATCCATGAAAGTCTGCGTATGAGGAAAGCTTATTAAGACGGAATTGACAGCGCAGGCATTGCGCCACGCCGGATGGTGTAAAATTTTTCTGGGAGTTGAAGGAGCTATAATCAACTGACATAAAAGTTTTGGTCAGAAGAAATCAGAGCCGCGGGAATAAAGCGAAAGTCCTGAACCCAGAGCGCAGCGTAAGCGGAGCGATAGCGCGTCGCGACTCCGGCGGCACGCCGGGTTAGTGTAAAATTATAGTTGGCAACAGGTATTTTATTCTGTTGCAGTTCAGGCTGAATAAGTCTGGCAGTGCCCGGGAAATCTTTATCAGGCTGACTAAGCCGTGAATCGCGACTCCGGCGGCACGCCGGGTTAGTGTAAAATTATAGTTGGCAACAGGTATTTTATTTTGTTGCAGTTCAGGCTGAATAAGTCTGGCAGTGCCCGGGAAATCTTTATCAGGCTGACTAAGCCGTGAATCGCGACTCCGGCGGCACGCCGGTTGCAATGTTGGGGGGAAATGTGTTATTATTATAATATTTGAGGAGACAGGAAAAGATACCTGATTTTTGGGAGTGATATAAATGAATGATAATAAAATAACAGAAGCAGAGATCGAAAGACAGGAACAGATAACCGATATGCTCAGGGATATACTTTTTATCCGTGCAGGAAATCAGCAGCCCTGCGCCTATGTGCGCACCTACGGCTGCCAGCAGAATGTGGCAGACAGCGAAAAGCTCAAGGGTATGCTTGAGAAAATGGGCTGCGCTCTGACGGAGGATGAAGCAAAGGCTGATATCATAATCTTCAATACCTGCGCAGTAAGAGAGCACGCAGAGGACAGGGTATTCGGAAATGTGGGTCAGCTCAAGGCACTGAAAAAGAAAAAGCCGTCACTGCTTATCGGTCTGTGCGGCTGCATGATGGAGCAGCAGCATATTGCCGAGAAAATTTATAAAAGCTTTCCCTATGTCGGTCTTGTGTTCGGAACTCATGTAATACATAAATTTCCGGAGCTTGTATACAATGCAGTCACAAGCGGAAAAAGAACCATCGAAAGAGGCTATGACGACGGAGAAATATATGAGGGACTTCCGCTGCACCGTGACGGAAGCTTCAAGGGCTGGCTGCCTATTATGTACGGCTGCGATAATTTCTGCACCTACTGCATCGTGCCTCATGTAAGAGGACGTGAGCGCAGCCGCCGCCCTGCAACGGTCATTTCCGAAGCAAGGGCAATGGTAAGCGCAGGCTATAAGGATATCACGCTTCTCGGTCAGAATGTCAATTCATACGGCAAGGGTCTTGACGAGGAGACAGATTTTGCGTCACTGCTCCAGAGCGTTGCTGATATCGAGGGTGACTTCAGGATACGCTTTATGACCTCACATCCGAAGGACGCTTCAAAAAAGCTCATAGATACAATGGCTGCAAACGAAAAGATATGCAATCATCTTCATCTGCCGTTCCAGTGCGGAAGCGACAGGGTGCTCAAAAAAATGAACCGCAGATATACAAGGGAAAAATACCTTGAAATTGCAAATTATGCGAAAAGCAGGATACCTGATCTGTCGCTCACAAGTGATGTAATTGTCGGATTTCCCGGGGAGACCTACGACGAATTCTGCGAAACGCTTGAGCTGATAAAGGAAGTTAAATTCACTTCGCTTTTCACATTCATATATTCCCCGAGAGTGGGAACTCCTGCCGCAGGTATGGAGGACCCGGTCTCACACGAGGAAAAAGCTAAATGGATGGGAGAGCTACTCCGGGTGCAGGAGGGCATAGCAGCCGAGCGCTGCGCCGGAATGGTCGGCAGGACATACCGTGTGCTTGTTGAGGAACAGGCAAGGGACGGAGTCCTGAACGCAAGGACAGCCAATAATATCATAGTAGAGCTGCAAGCTCCGGCAGAGCTGATCGGAAGCTTCTGCTATGCTGAGATAACCGAAGCAAGAAACTGGATCCTCAGAGGAAAAATAGTCGGATAAAACTGACTGTCCCCTTAGCAGCAAGTAAAAGAGCCGATGAAGCGTAAAACTCATCGGCTCTTTTTAATTTGCAAGCATCAGCAAAAAGTAAAAAAGTCCTGTGCTGTGCGGATAAAGCACTGCCTTGTCATGTACTGCTGATGCAGTCTGCTATCCCTTCAGCTGAAAACCAGTAACGATGTTTTGGTGCAATTGTGAAGAGCATGACTCATAAAAGCAAAAAAACGTTGATTGATATCATATTTTTTCAGAGCGTTATTTTTCCGGAATGTTCAGCATAAGCTTTACCGAGGTGATCGAGGTGGAAAAGCTGAAAGCATATTTGTGTTATTCATCGGTGCTTGTATGTGTCTTTTTGTTCGGAGGACTGCTGTACGCAGCTTTTGACGGGAATGATAATACAGAAATGGTATCGGCTGATACAAAGCCGGTAGTTATCATAGATGCAGGACACGGCGGCGAGGACGGCGGCGCACAGGCAAACGGAGTGCTTGAAAAGGATGTCAATCTTGCGATTGCCCTGCGGCTGAGAGATATGCTGACCGTTTCGGGCTATAATGTGAAAATGATAAGGGAAGAGGATATTTCCGTTTATGACAGCTCTGCTTCAACGGTCAGAGAAAAGAAGGTCTCAGATATGAAAAACAGGGTCAGTACGATAAACTCTGACGCAAATAATATACTCATCAGCATACATCAGAATAAATTCGAGCAGAGTAAATACAGCGGAGCGCAGATGTTCTATTCTAAAAACGATCCACGCAGTGAAAAGCTTGCCGAAAGCATAAGACGGTCTGTGACATCCCTGCTGCAGCCGGAGAACAGCCGTGAGCTGAAATCCGACGACGGGTCTGTCTATATTCTGAAAAAAGCCGAGGTCCCGGCGGTGATAGTGGAGTGCGGTTTTCTGTCGAATGAAAAGGAAGCAAGGCTTCTTTCCGACAGCGAATATCAGGGAAAAATGGCATTTGCGATAATGTGCGGCTTTCTCGACTATCAATCAAAGAATACCTGAATCTGTGAAATCGTGGAAAAGATTTAATTTTATCCAGGCGTCAGACGTGCGCAGCCCGCCTGACGCCGTCCCCTTAATACTCCCCTTCCCTCTGGGAAGGGGCAGGGGGATGGGCTGGGAAAGCTGCACCATATGGGTGAGAGACAAAAATGTAGGAAAATTTATAAAAAAGCTTCATCACCGGAATTACTCAATCAATTAAAAAACGAGTTTCACGGATTCAGGGAATAAATAAAATAGGTCAATAAACATAATATAAGCGCCGGAAACGCACGGCAGCAAACAATATAATTTATTTCCGTTTCAATTTGTTGTTGTGCGGTATTCAAGAACTATACGGCTTGTATCAATAAACGGAAATTCCTTCGGGTCGGGCAGTTGACCAAGGTATTTTTTATCATATTCTCCGAACGTCATTGTTTTGAATTCAGGTTTAATTATTCTTTGCCGGGAAGCTCCGTTCCTGAAATGGACAGTACAGGTGATGCCCAGCCCCAGATCGGTCACAAATTCATTCATTTGCTTTGCTGACTCTGTGACCTCTTTTTTTATCAGTCCGTTGTATTTTTCAATTGAACTTTCATCCGTATTGCTGAGCATTGCCTTGTATATTTCTCTCATAATATTAGTGCCGTATTTCCGGAGGCTGTAGACATCCTCGGGAGCTTCAAAATGCTCAAGCCAGTAAGCCCTTCTGCTTTCCTCCATATCCTGACTGTCCGCCGTCAGATAAAGATTTACATACGGGTCTGAAAGACTGTCAGCAGTCAGTGTGACAGTGCGGTAGTTTTTCTTTATGATCTTATCCCTGCCCTGCGAAATATCAGCTTCCTTCTGAAGAATCATACTTTTTCTCTGTTCATCATCCGTATCGGTGAAATGATAGTCGAACTGTATAGGATCCTCTGATCCGTAATATGTTTTCTTGTCCTCAGCCCCCGAAACAACAGGAGAGCCGCTGCTTTCAAAATACACAACCGACACAGCACCGTTCATAACAGACAGGGTTATTTTTTCAATGTTTTCTCCGGTGCATTCCAGCCTTAAACCAGAGCTGTAACAGATTTGCTGATCGTCCTTTTCCGGCTCTGAGATTATGAATGCCCTGAATTCATGGTTTTCAAAATTGTCCGTCGCATAAAGCTCTTCATCCCGACCGGCAGCGCTGACAGACAGAGAAAAAGCATAATAATCATTGCCGTCTGTTTCTGTACCGTTTCCTTTTATGATTACAGCTGCTGCTATGCCTGCTGTAAGGATCAGTGCAAGGGAAGCAGCTGTAATTGCCTTAAAGTGAATATGTTTTTGCTTTGGTGTGCTTTCATTTCCTGATGATATCACATGTCTGAGCGTGCTTTCAGGAACAATTATCCCGGACAAAAGCTCTGTATAAGGATTTTTAAGCATGGTTAATGCCTCCCTCTTCAAGTATGTTTTTCAGTTTTTTTCTTGCCCTTTGCAGGAGCGAGCTGACTGTATTCGGATTTTTGCCGAGTATTTCGGCGATCCCGGCAATAGTGTAGCCTTCGTAGTAATAAAGATAGATGACATTTCGCTGGTCAGCGTGAAGTCTGCGTATCTTGTCCATAATGCCGTATTCATCGGGAGCGATCTCCTGTTTTTTCAGTGCTCCGTAATGGTTCTCAAGTCCCTCTGTATTCCGCTGCCAGAAGGAGCGGTGATGCATTTTACATTTATTGATAGTCGAATGTATAAGCCATCTTTTCAGATGCTCATCATCATCAGGAATATCTTTTGTGATGAGCAGCAGCCAGATGTCCTGTAAAATGTCATCAGCATCAGGCTTGTTTTTTACATAGTGAAACGCTATCCGGTATATCATATCAGCATATTTCCGTATGACCTGCTCTGCTTTTTCATTGTCAAGATACACATCAGTCACCTCCTGAAAGTAATATGCATCAGCTCTTTGTTTTCGTGCATTAATATCAAAAAAATTTCGTTGCCAGTGAGCTGAGGGTATTTTATATTGAATACCGTTAAATGGATATGTTATTATATTATTACAGAGCTGACGGATCAGCTGCGATCCGGCGAGGTTGGAGAGCAGCTTTTTTTAATTCTATCACGTTCTGATCTCAATGTTAAGAAACAGCAGGGAACCTCCACGGAAATTAATTTTCTTACAAAAATATTATTAAACCTTTTTTTCTTACATTTTACTTGCATTTGAAGCGAAATGCGGGGGCTTTCCGATCGCCCCTACGCCCCTTCGGTATCAAAAAAGATAAATATATATGAGAAGATTTATAAATTGATTTTCGTGGGTAAACTCCGTCAGTTATTCAGTCAGCCGATTTTATAATGGCGGACACCTCGCCAAACTCCGAAAAGCATTGAAAAAGCGGAGAAAAATGTATAATTGCAAATACAAAAATCCCCATAAACAAATGATTTCTTGACTTTTACAATCAGCTAATATTTATTCAGGATAGGAGATATAAAAAAATGAGGACAGGTTTTATTGGTGCAGGTAAGGCGGGCTTTACTCTCGGAAAATATTTTGCTGTGCATGGAACAGTTATATCCGGCTATTTCAGCCGCAGCATGGAAAGTGCAGCTGAAGCCGCACGCTTTACCGGAAGCAAAGCCTTTGAAAATATACCTGAGCTTGTGGAAAACAGTGATACTGTTTTTATCACTACTCCGGACTATGCTGTAAAAGAAATATATAATACTGTCAGGGAGCTTGATATAACCGGAAAGATGATATGTCACTGCAGCGGAGCGCTGTCCTCACAGGAAGCCTTTCCTGATATAGCTGAGCATGGGGCGCAGGGGTATTCCATCCATCCGCTTTTTCCGATAAGCAGTAAATATGAATCGTGGAAGCGGATAGGCAGAGCGTATTTCTGCATAGAGGGTGACAGCCGCCGGCTTGAAAGCTGGAAGGAATTCTTTGAAAAGCTGGGCAATCCGGTGAAAATACTCTCAGCAGAGCATAAGATACAGTATCACGCTGCCTGTGCAGCGGCAAGCAATCTTGTGTGTGCGCTTATCGCCGAAAGCACAGAGTTGCTTGAAAAATGCGGCTTTACCCAGCAGCAGGCTCTTTCTGCTCTTGAGCCGCTCATCACTGCAAACATAGGCAGCATAATAAAAACAGACCCGGCATCTGCTCTGACAGGACCTGTCGAACGCTGCGACTGCGAAACTGTACGCCGGCATCTGTGCTGCTTTGAGGAGGAAACGGACAGAGAGCTTTACCGTTTCGCTTCCCAAAAGCTTATCACACTTGCCAGAGTGAGGCATCCTGAAACGGATTATTCAGAGCTTGAGAAGGTTCTTGCCCTGCCCGGTGTGAGCAGCGTGACGCCATGAAAACCAGTTTTTTAGGAAGCAGCCAATTAATCATTCTGACGAGCAAGGCAACGAAGAATCCTTATGAAATTGATAGTTCTGTGGTAAAGATCCTTCGCTTACGCTCAGGATGACAGTTTGGGACTCAGTAGTATTATTATATGGAATTCAAATGCTTATTGAGAATTTTGAATTCCATGGTGTGCAGACGGTTGCAGTAAAATAATTCCGGGGCTTTTTAATCAGAAATGTTGTCAGCAGCTCAGGCTTGAAAGGTCTGGTGGTGCCCTGGAAATCTTTATCATGCTGACTGAGCCGTGAATCAAGGGTCCAGCACCCCAAGGGCACTTCCTCCGGGCGCGTCACGCTGGCGCTGGTTGGTGTAAAATTTTTCTGGGAGTTTTGAAGGAGCTATAATCATCAGAAGAAATCAGAGCCGCGGGAACAAAAGCGGAAGTTCTGAACCCAGAGCGCAGCGTAAGCGGAGCGATAGCGCGTCGCGACTCCGGCGGCACGCCGGCGCCGGTTGACTTTGAGGGGGGATTGTGATATAACATAATCAGCGGTACGGTTGTGCCGTTTCCTGACTGTATCTTATCCGGTGATCCGGAAAGGTAACATTATGAAAAGGAGTAATCGAATATGAAAAACACTGTTTCAACCCTTCTAGCGCAGAAGCAATCAGGCGACAAGATCACGATGCTTACTGCCTATGACTACACAACAGCAAGGATCATTGATGAATGCGGGATAAATTCAATTCTCGTGGGTGATTCTCTGGGAATGGTGATGCTGGGCTATGAAAACACCCTGCCTGTCACTATGGAGGATATGATCCATCATACTGCGGCTGTTTCAAGGGGAGCAGAAAATGCTTTTGTTGTAGCTGATATGCCGTTCATGTCATATCAGGTCAGCGTTGCTGAGGCTGTCGTCAATGCCGGACGACTTGTCAAGGAAGGCGGAGCAAATGCCGTCAAGCTTGAGGGCGGAGCTGAGGTCTGCGCTCAGATCGAGGCTATCGTGAATGCATCTATCCCAGTTGTGGCGCACCTTGGACTTACACCCCAGTCGGTCAATGCCTTTGGCGGCTTCAAGGTTCAGGGAAAAAGCTATGAAAAAGCCGGAAAGCTCATCGAGGATGCACTGAAAATACAGGATGCAGGAGCGTGTGCTGTGGTTCTGGAGGGAATACCTGCAAGGCTTGCCGACATAATAACAAAAAAGCTTTTTATACCCACGATCGGTATCGGCGCCGGAAACGGCTGTGACGGTCAGGTGCTTGTATATCAGGATATGCTGGGACTTACGACCGGACATACGGCAAAATTCGTGAAACGCTTCGCAGATCTTGGCGAAATGATGAGAAAAGGAATAAAAGATTATATAAGCGAAACAAAAAGCGGTGAATTTCCTGCCGCCGAACATACATATGCAATTGATGAAGATATAATAAACAGGCTTGAAAAGGAGAATAATATATGAAGATCGTAAAAACAATAGATGAGGTACGTGCGGCAGTAAGGGCATGGAGAGCAGAGGGGCTGTCTGTCGGTCTTGTTCCGACAATGGGATATCTTCACGAGGGTCATGCAAGTCTGATAGATGCTTCCCACCGTGATAATGACAGAACTGTTGTGTCGGATTTTGTGAACCCGATGCAGTTCGGACCGTCTGAGGATCTGGAAAGCTATCCCCGTGATATTGAACATGACGCAGCTCTTGCAGAGGCTCACGGCTGCGACCTGATTTTCCATCCCGAGCCATCGGAAATGTATCATGAGGGTTTTTCTTCCTTCGTTGATATGACTGTGCTTACAGAGGAGCTTTGCGGACTCAGCCGTCCGGTACATTTCAGGGGCGTGTGCACAGTTGTTTCAAAGCTTTTCAATATTGTAATGCCTGACCGTGCATATTTCGGAAAAAAGGATGCACAGCAGCTTGCGGTCATAAAGCATATGGTCGATGACCTGAATATTGACATTGAAATTGTCGGCTGCCCGATCATACGTGAGCCGGACGGACTTGCAAAAAGCTCAAGAAATACCTATCTCAGTGAGGACGAAAGAAAAGCAGCCCTTGTTCTGTCACAGGCAATAAAGCTCGGCTCGGATATGGTAAGAGACGGCGAAAAGGACTGCGTCGCAGTTATTGAAGCTATGACAAAGCATATAAACGCCGAACCACTTGCAAGGATAGATTATGTAAAGATCGTTGACCTTGCAACAATGCAGCAGATCGGAAGACTTGACCGTCCGGCACTTTGTGCAATTGCTGTATTCATCGGCAAGACAAGACTTATTGACAATTTCTTTACAGAGGATATAATCTGAAATATCACCGTTATATAAAAGGAAAACGTAAGCAGAGAAAAAACTCTGAAAAGCAATAAACAACTTTTCAGAGTTTTACGATCAGCTAATGTAAAAGAAAAAGGAGTAATCAATGGAATTATCAATGCTTAAATGTAAGATACACCGTGCTGTAATAACCCAGGCAGAGTTGAATTATGTCGGCAGCGTTACTATTGATGAGGAGCTTATGGAAGCAGCAGGTCTGTATGAATATGAGCGTGTGCATATTGTGAATGTGAACAGCGGCAGCCGCATTGAAACCTATGTTATCGCAGGCGAGAGAGGAAGCGGAATGATCTGTCTCAACGGTGCAGCAGCACGCTCCGGTCAGAGGGGCGACTATGTTATCATAATGGCATACGCTTCAATGACTCCGCAGGAGGCAAAGCTCCATCAGCCGCAGGTCGTTTTTGTTGACGACAGCAACAAAATAGTCCGTACAGCAAAATATGAAAAGCACGGGGAACTGGGATAATTATCGTTTCTACAGCTGCTTACTTCCCCGGAGAGGGGAGCCTATATTCAGCGTAATAAAGCCGCTCATACTCACACGAAGCTGAGCCGCCGCAAAAGTAAGCGAGCACTCCCGGGAAATCCTGAAACGAGCCTTCGACATTACAGGTCATTGGCTAAGAGAGAAGCTCTCACATAATTGACATCGTAAAACCGACACCGGATGTACTCCTGTGCCGGTTTTTTTTCTAAAATTATTGACTGATTGTTAAAAATATTATATAATATTCAAAGAGTATATTTTTGTTGTGCAATGACGATCCATTAATATTCTTATTTACAATATCAGCTATATAACACAGTCTTGAATATGTATTATGCACAGCATACATAAAAAAACTTGTACGAGGAGATTTTGCTATGGGATTACTTATTAGTTGCCCCGGATGCGGCATGCAGATAGTAAATAACGGCGAAGATTGTCCTTTTTGCGGATTTAATGTCAAGGAGAACAAATCCAAGGAAGAAATGGACAGAGAAGCTGAAGAGCTTGAAGCTGCAAAAGAAAATGAAGAGGCAGCCAGGCTTGAAGAAGAAAGATTAAAAGCAGAAGCCGAGGAAAGAGCACGTGCAGAAGCTGAGGCAAAAGCACGCGCAGAAGCTGAGGCAAAAGCACAGGCAGAGGCTCAGGCGAGAGCGCAGGCAGAGGCTCAGGCAAGAGCACAGGCAGAGGCTCAGGCAAGAGCGCAGGCAGAGGCTCAGGCAAAAGCACAGGCAGAGGCTCAGGCAAGAGCACAGGCAGAAGCAAAAGCAAGAGCAGAAGCAGAGGCAGCAGCGGCTGCTTCAAATTCAAACAGCAGCAATATTTTTTCACAGTTCAGACAGAAAACCAATGCACCTGTAAATACAGATAATAACGGAAATGACGGTATTATTGAAGTACCGGATCTTCCCGATCTTCCCGGCAACGAAGCATCCGGACCTCTTCCGCCAATGCAGAAGGACAGACCGGTCTCGGTTGCTCAGATAGCAAATACTCCTGCCGTCAAGCTTACGCCTATTGAAGCAGAGCAGGTCACCTCAACACTTCCGCCTATGCAGCCGGAGCGTGAGGTCACTATAGAAGAAATACAGCATACACCTGCTGTAAAGCTCGCTCCTATCAAACAGGAGGAAGTGGAAAACAGATTGCCGGATATCAGCAGCCCTGAAGCTGCACCGCCCGGATCAAATACGAGCCGTCCGGATATACAGGTCGAAGTCAGACAAACCGAAAAGAGATATATAAATCAGCAACCGGTACAGCCGCAGCCTGCACCACAGGTTCATCAGCCGAGACAGCCGCAGCCTGCACCACAGGTTCATCAGCCGAGACAGCCGCAGCCTGCACCACAGGTTCAGCAGCCGAGACAGCCGCAGCCTGCACCACAGGTTCAGCAGCCGAGACAGCCGCAGCCTGCACCA
>CACWVH010000113.1:8743-14907 GCA_902764235.1 uncultured Ruminococcus sp. | reverse complement strand
AGCCTGCACCACAGGTTCAGCAGCCGGTACAGCCACAGCCTGCACCACAGGCTCAGCAGCCGACACAGCCGCAGTCTGGAGCAAGACCAAGAAAACAGTGGTCAACAGAGCCGCCGCAGGGCGCACCCCAGGCACAGCAGCAGCCGGAAGCAAGACCGAGAAAGCAGTGGTCAACAGAGCCGCCGCAGAGTGCACCCCAGGCACAGCAGCAGAGACAGCCCCGTCCGCAGCAGCAAAGACAGTGGAGCTCATCACCTGCCCAGAATGGTTCAGGAAGAAGCTCCGGATTTGACGAGGATTCATATGTAAATGATCTGAAAAAGAGGATCGAGTCTGATAAATCCCTTTCTCAGCAGCAGGAAAGGCAGTTCAATGATTTCAGCCATGTCGAGAATACACCGGGTGCACCGATGAAGTTTGACGGCAAGGAAGTAAGAGGAACAAACGTTGCTGTTGTAAGTGCACCGAAGAAACCAAAGGGAATGGCAGTTCCGATCATTATTGTTGCAGTCCTTGTTATTGCAATGGTTGCGATCGTACTGTTCATGTTCAGAGGCGGCAATGATGAGTCCTCAGGCGGAGATACCTCCGGAGCTTCAGCATCTGCATCCGATTCGGCACCGGCAGCAGCCCAGAGCGGTGATATTGAGATCAAATTCAAGAAGCCGGACGACTGGGGCGACGAAATCAATATTTATATCTACAGCGGCGGAACAGACCTTAAGAAATGGCCCGGTGACCCGATGAAGAAAGGCTCTGACGGTCTTTATACATATACTATTCCCGGCGGAAAGCTTGAAAAGCCCCTTGTTATTTTCAATGACGGCAAGGGTCGTCAGTATCCGCAGCGTGATAAGGGCGGACTTGACGCTGTCAACGGTAAGACCTATGATATAGAAAAGGATAAGCCTTCAACATAATAACAGAAGAACAATATACAGGCGACAGCGTAACGGTTGTCGCCTGTTTTCTTTCCAAATCTCTGAAAGGACTGCACCTGACCCGGACACTTAAAAACCAGACATTCAGACTGTGCCCAAAGTCATAGATTTTAAGCTTGCCTAAAGGTCAATGGCGTCAACTTAACAAAATTTAAAGTTTCGCTCAAGCTTTTTCAAAGGCTTGCGGTTTCCAAAGGGTGCGGGTGTCCGGTGGACACCTCTGCCGAAGGCGCCCGAAGGAAGTGCCCTCCGGGGTGCAGAAGCACCGACCGAACCGGCAGGTGAGACCAGAGCCCCTGGTCGCGCTCCGCAGAGTGCAAAAGCCTTGTTCTATGATTATCAGCAAAGTATGGGCTGGAGCTGAATTCCGTCAAGTGCAGCCTGAGCTGCCTGCGGAATAAGCGAAAAATCAGATACTATGGAATTCGGCTTTTTCTCCGGGTCATCCTGAGTAAAAGGTACAAAATAATAATATCGTGTATTCAGCAGCCTGCCGATATTCTGTGCGGCTGCTGCAAGAGCATCATTTGTCGCAATCGAGATCAGAACAGGCTTTTTCTGACGCAGATGTGATTTTACTGCCATTGTGACGGAAGTATCAATTATTCCGGCGGAAAGCTTTGCAGCTGTATTTCCTGTGCAGGGTGCGACCACCATAATGTCCGTCAGCCCACGGGGACCAATCGGCTCACAATCTGAAATTGTGGAAAGCACCTTTCTGCCGCTTATAACCTCAGCTTTTCTGACTATATCCTCTGCCTTGCCGAATCTTGTATCGGTTTTGTACAGATTCTCCGACATCACAGGTATTATCTCATATCCGAGATCCCTCAGAGCCTGCATCTGCTCCAATGCTCTGCTGACAGTACAAAAGGATCCGCACATCGCAAAGCCGATACGGACTGCTTTCATATTCCTTCCTCCTCCATAATGTTATATACTGCGTTTTTGATAATTTTGCCGGCTGTTTCCGGGGCTACCTTTCCCGGCAGTGACAGAGCATGATAAACGGGGATGTTCATTCTTCCGGCAGTTTCCCTGTCTACTCCGCCTGGAGCGGAAGCAAGGTCTATGATGACCGAATCCACAGCACAGGCGGCGAGATTTTTTCTGTCAAAGACAAGCGACGGAACAGTATTGAAGATAAGCTCATACTTTCCGCTCAGCCTGTCTGTGCGTATCGCTGTCATCCCGGCAGCCTTTATGAATTCAAGATCGCCGGGTTTTCTTGCGCTTACAGTGACATCCGCCCCAAGCCCCTTCAGGAAAGAGGACAGCACACGTCCTATCCTGCCGTAGCCTGCAACAAGACACCGGCAGCCGCATATTGTGAAATCGGTGACCCTCATTGCCAGTTCAATAGCTCCCTCAGCGGTAGGAACGGCATTTGCAGCAGCAAAATCCTCACGTCTGCCGTAAAAATAGCATCTCAGATCACGAAAGTATTCACACGGCGCTTTGCCCTCAAGACCGCAGAAAACAGGCTTTTCCCTTCCGATGGAGGAAAGGAGGGCTTTTGTATTGATAGGTTTTTCTGAATAGGGTGCAAAAATATCAGTGCCGTTTTTTGAAACAGGCAGGGGCAGGATAATTGCGTCAGAATTGCTCAGAGCGTTGTCAATATCTGTATTATTAATTCCTGAGGGTTTGCCGTATTTTTCAAAACCGCTCAGTATCACAGCATATCCGTCCTCAAGGGCTGATGCTGCACAATAAAGCTGCCGCATATCACCCCCGATCACGCCGAGAGTTTTTATAGTTTTCATATTTTCCTCCATATATAAAAGAATTCAGCTTCAGCTGATTATGAACAATATCTGAAATACACCAGTTTATAACATAATATGAAGGAAGCACTCACAGCGTTCACCTGATGAATAGTGAAAAAAGAATTAAACAACGGAAATCAATATTCAAAAAAATAACAACCAATTATGTCATTCTGAGGAGCAGAGCGACGAAGAATCTTTCTGATACTGCTGTTTTTGTGAAAAGATCCTTCGCTGACGCTCAGGATGACAGTGTGTTTGAATTTCTTATTATAAAAGTTGATTTCCATTGAATTAAACGTCTACGTATTGCGGCACGTGGGTTAATGTGTTAGAATATGTAATGTGCTGTCTGACAAGCACATATTATTTTTGGATGGTGTTTTGATGAAATCGGATTTTTTAAAAGGTACTGCTGACGGTATTCCGATAGCACTGGGTTATCTTTCGGTTTCCTTCGGCTTCGGAATAATGGCGGCAGGTGCAGGACTGAGTGTATTTGAAGCCTTTATGATCTCGCTGACAAACCTTACCTCCGCAGGTCAGGCACAGGGAGTCAGCATTATTGCGTCAGGGGGAACGCTCTTTGAAATGGCTGTGGTACAGTTCATTATCAATATCCGCTATGCGCTTATGGCGATCTCTCTGTCACAGAAGCTTGACGAAAGCTTTACTCTTCCGAAAAGACTGCTCGGAGCATATGGCATTACCGATGAGATCTTTGCAGTATGCTCAGCCTCAAAGGGCAGCCTGAAGCCGAAATATATGTACGGCGTGATACTGGTATCTACTGTCGGATGGGTACTGGGTACATTTCTCGGCGCAGCAGCAGGAGAAATACTTCCGTCCTCCGTCACTGCTGCTCTGGGAATAGTTCTTTACGGTATGTTTATCGCAATCATCATACCGCCGTCAAGAAAAGAAAAGAGCGTTCTTTTTGTTGTGCTGACAGCAGCAGCCCTGAGCTGTATATGCAAATACTTTATACCCACGATCTCAGGCGGCTTTGCGGTCATTCTTTGTGCGCTGATATCCTCACTTATGGGAGCAATTTTTTTCCCGAAAAAATATGACAAGGAGGACGAAAACAAATGAGTATCTGGATATATATCGCTGTGATGGCAGCTGTAACATACCTGATAAGAGTGATCCCCTTTACACTGTTCAGAAAAAAGATAAAGTCACAGCTTCTGCAAAGCTTTCTGTACTACGTTCCCTATGCGGTTCTCAGTGCAATGACGATCCCGGCTATTTTTTACAGCACGGGAAATATGACGACCGCCCTGACAGGCACGGCGGTTGCTCTTGTACTTGCATATTTTGATCTTCCGCTGATAGTTGTTGCGCTTGCGGCATCGGCTTCGGCTTTTCTTTGCGGACTTTTGTTGGTGTAAGTATCTGTGCTGCTGTTTTTCTGAATAATTATCTGGAAGGATAAGCCATAGTAGTATCCTCAGAAATAAATGATTATCAAAAGAAATCTTCTGCTTTAAACGAAATTTTGCGAAAAAACAATAAATATTAAACATTTTATACAAAAAATACTTGAAAAATTCCTGAAATGTAGTATAATAGTGAATGTCCTGCTGTTGGTGCAGGACTGTTACGGGCTTTTTTTATGAACTATATTCTGAATCCGTGAAACTCGTTTTTAATTGATTGAGTGATTCCGGTGATGAAGCGTGGTTTTATACATTTTCCAACATTTTGTCTCTCACCCATACGGTGCAGCTTCTCCAGCCTGGATAAAATAAAAGCCGGAGGATTTTTCAAAACTCTTTTTGATAATTTCAAGGATTCAGGTATAGATCAAGAAATTAAAAGCCCTTAACGTAAAAATACAGATCCACGGACAGCATTACATTGCCGGGATCAGAATCAGGGAGGAAGATGATTATGAATAATTGGGGATATGAAGCGGTATTTTATCAGATATATCCGCTGGGACTTTGCGGAGCGCCGTTTGAAAATGACGGAGTTCAGGAGCATCGTATTCTGAAGGTGCTTGACTGGGCAGAGCATATAGCGGAGCTTGGTTGCAATGCGGTATATTTTTCACCGGTATTTGAATCCGATACTCACGGCTACAATACAAGAGATTACTGTAAGATTGACTGCAGGCTGGGAACAAACGAGGATTTCAAGGCTGTCTGTGACAAGCTTCACGAAAACGGCATAAAGGTCGTACTCGACGGTGTTTTCAATCATGTGGGCAGAGGCTTTCCGCAGTTCCGTGATGTCTGCGAGAAAAAATGGGATTCTCCCTACAAGGACTGGTTCCATATAAACTTTGACGGAAACAGCAGCTATAATGACGGCCTGTGGTATGAGGGCTGGGAGGGTCATTATGACCTTGTAAAGCTCAATCTTCGCAATCCTGCGGTAGTCGATCATATTCTCGGCGCTGTAAAATACTGGATAGAATATTTCGGAATTGATGGAATACGTCTTGACGTTGCATATTGTCTTGATTTTGATTTTCTCAAGCGTCTGAGAAGCTTCACAACAGGTCTCAAAGAGGATTTTTTCCTCATAGGCGAGCTTCTCCACGGTGATTATTCACGCTGGGTAAATGATGAGATGCTTCATTCAGCAACGAACTATGAATGTTACAAGGGTCTTTTCTCAAGCTTCAATTCAATGAATATGTTTGAGATCTGCCATTCGCTCAAGAACCGTTTCGGACCAGAGCAGTGGTGTCAGTACAGGGGAATGCATCTTCTTTGCTTTGCAGACAACCATGATGTTACAAGGATCGCAAGTATACTTTCAAATCCCGGACATCTGCCGCTTGTTTATACGATGCTTTTCGGTATGCCCGGTATTCCCTGCATTTACTACGGAAGCGAATGGGGAGCAAAGGCAGAGAAAAAGGACGGCGATCCTGCTCTGCGTCCTGCATTTGACGCACCGGAGAGCAACTGGCTCACGGAGCATATACAGCGTCTTGCAAAGGCACACCGTGAATGCAAGGCACTTTGCTACGGCGATCTCAAGATACCCGTACTTACGAACAAGCAGTGCGTCATACAGCGTGATTTTGACGGCGAAAGAGTATTTATTGCGATCAATGCTGACGATCAGCCCTTTACAGCGCATTTTGACGCAGGCTATGGTCTTGCAGATGATCTTGTCACAGGAAAAACACATGATTTCGGCGGCGGAAGCTATATAGAGCCTATGAGCAGCCACATCTGGCGCTGCAAATGATCCGACGTAAAACTGACAAATAGAAAGGCAGTCCCACAGAAAACCGTGGGGCTGCCATATTTTTATGCGTTTGTGTTTATTCATCTTCCCGGAACAATTCGTCCGGAATTTGAGACGTGAATCAATTTTAAAAAATAATATCAGTAACCCGAATCCGTGTAACTCATTTTGGTTTGTTATGAAAATCCGGGAGAGAATGCGCAGTTTTATGCATTTCAGGTCAAATAGTTGCTCACCCATAAGG
>CACWVH010000113.1:0-8725 GCA_902764235.1 uncultured Ruminococcus sp. | reverse complement strand
GAGATATTTGGGGACGGCGGCAGGCGGCGGATTGCCGCCGCCTGCCGCCTGGAAAGAATAAAAACCGGTAAGCTTACAACTAACTTCACGGATTCAGGTGAAAGTAAAATAATTTCGGGAGTTTTCAGGAAACTATAATCAGCCGACATAAAAGTATATGTCGAAGACAGCTTTCCCACTCGGGGAAATTCAGCTCCGTCAGGGCGGTCGAGGGGGATAGTTTTTCTTTTTTTACAGGCAGCAGACAAGAGAGTGGGTTCGTCTGCTTTTCCCCCTCATCATTCAGTTTCGCTGACAGCTGTCTCGTCTGCCGACTCGGTCGGTGCTGCTGTTTAGCAGCGGTGTCCACTGGACACCCGCACCCCCCCGAGGGGAAGCCTTTTGTTACTGCGCCGGCGATAGTATCAGCTGGTGGGCAATAGGGATTTGAATTTTATTCTGTTGCAGTTCAGGCTGAATAAGTATGGCGGTGCCCGGAAAATCTTTATCAGGCTGACTAAGCCGTGAATCAAGGGTCCAGCGTCACGCTAAGTGTAAAATAATTGGCAATCAGCATTGGATAGTAATTCTGATGCCGTTCAGGCTGAATAAGTATGGCGTTGCCCGGGAAATCTTTATCAGGCTGACTAAGCCGTGAATCGCGACCCCGGCGGCACGCCGGCGCTGGCGGCGGTTGACAGGGGAGGGGGAGATGTGGTACTATGGGTTAGGTTGAAATGGGTGAAAATTGTTGTATTATGCGGTTTTTTGCCCTGATTATAATTGGTTTGGAGGAAAGTTGGGAATGGTCGGTTTTTTGAAAAAATATTATCCTGTAATAATTGCTCCGCTGATAACCGCCGGAGTGCTTTTATTTGTTTTTTCCAATGCAGGCTTGTACCCGTTCGGAAAAGCTACCGTTGCATGGTGTGATATGAATTATCAGGTCGTTCCGATGCTTATGGATCTGCATGATATCCTTCTGGGCAAGGACGGCCTGTTTCTGAATATGCATAATGCAGCCGGAATGAACTTCTGGGGAGTGTTCTGCTTTTTTCTGTCAAGTCCGTTTTCCTTTCTTGTGCTTCTGACGGAAAAGGAGAATATACTGTTTTTTGTCAATATTCTCGTTCTTCTGAAAATGTCTGCGTCCTCGCTTACGGCAGCATTGTATTTCAGAATGTGCAAAAAAGACCTGTCTGCGCCTTTTTCGGCGGTTCTGGGAGTGATGTACGGGCTTTGCGGATATGGTATGCTGTTTTTCCAGAATATCATGTGGCTTGATATTATGTATATGTTCCCCCTGCTGCTTGTCGGACTTGACAGGATAGAGAAAAAGAAAAACAATCTTTTCTATATCATAAGCCTGTCGCTGATAATGATAATGAATTTCTATATCGGGTATATGATAGTCATATTCCTGTTTTTGTATATGGCACTGTATATTTTCAGGAAGGATAAAAAGAGCTTCTGCGCTGAAATGCCGGCGAAATTTTTGTCAGGCTCTGCTATTGCGGCTCTTATAACGGCTGTGATATGGCTGCCCTCGCTGCTACAGACAGCATCCTCCGGCAGACTCAAAAGCCTGAGCGAAAGCCTTGAGGAATCCCGGTTTCTTACAAGCTATACAACGATTTTGCCGCTACTGATGTGTACAGCGTTTATATTTGTTCTGGCAGGCTATAATGTGGTATGCAGAAAGAACCGGTCTCTCCGGGAGAATAATAACCTTATCATGTTTGCTCTGCTGCTCGTGCCGTTTATCATTGAGCCGGTGAACCTTATGTGGCATACGGGAGATTATATGTCCTTCCCGGCAAGATACGGCTTTATTACTGTGTTTATCGGTCTTGTATGCTGTGCTGATGTTCTTGCTGAGAAGGTGAAAAAGAAAAATGAGATCAGCGTTAAAAAACAGATAATCGCCCTGACAGTGCTCATTGCACTGATCGCAGGATATTATTATTTTTCCAAGAGTCTTATTGCAGATAATTTCAAGGCGATCTCAAAGTATACATATTCACTGTGGGGTGACGGAACATCATTTGAGCTGATCGTAAAGCTTTTTGTTTTCTGCATGATCGTATATGCGGTGATCTTTGTATTCTATCGGAAAAGGCTGGTGCTTCGTCCTGTGTGTGCGCTGCTTTTGCTTACGCTTTGCGTTGTTGAGGGAGCCGGAAACAGCCGTATCTATCTTGAAAGCCCCTCAGTGTTCAAGCCGGACAGAACTACAGAATATGCCGATGCCGTGTCACTCAGCGATAAGATCAGGGATGATAGCTTCTTCAGGGTAACGACAGATTATAAAACAGTAGAATACAACCTGACAGGCGCAATGGGATATAATTCCCTGAGTCATTATTCATCTCTTGACAGCCGTGAATATATGTCCATGCAAAGGCAGCTGGGATATACGACCGTATGGATGAAGGCTGGCTCGCCCGGAGGTACAGAGCTGACGGATTCACTTTACAGCGTTAAATACGAAATAAAAAAAGGCGTCAGCAATGATGCAGTTGTATCTTCAAAAAAGACTTCAATCGTAAAAAAGGATGAATTCTATAACGGTCTTGGTATTATCTGTGACTCAAAGCTTCTTTCCTGTGATACTATTCCCGAAAACCTGACAAGAGCGCAGATACAGGAATATCTGTTTGACAATATCTACGGTACGGATAAAAAGCTTGTTACAGAATATAATTACGATACCTCAAAAAGCAGAAACATAAGCCTCCGTAACGGCACCTATAAGCTCGCAAAAAGCGCAGTCATAAAATATACTGTAAATGTAACGGGCAGACAAAGCCTTTATTTTGACTGCTATGACGGTTTTTCAAATGATCTGAAGGAGGATTTCTTTGATGCTCTGAAAATAAAGGTAAACGGAGTTGTCAAGGAAAAGAAATATCCGAATGCCGACAAAAACGGTCTTCTGTATCTTGGACAGTTTACCAACAGAAAGGTCACGGTGGAGATCACAGCTTTAAAAAAGCTCGAATGCTCAAGCTTCGGAGTGTTCGGACTTGATCTGAAAGCACTGACATCTGCTATTAACCAGTCTCAGTGCGGAAGGCTGAATTATGACGGCAGCAGGATCAGCGGCGGTATGATAGGAAAAAAGGGTCAGTGCTGCATCCTTGCAGTGCCGTATAATGACGGTCTGATAATAAAGATAAACGGTGAATACGTTCCGGCAAGACGTGTAATGTCTGATATGACAGCCTTTGAGTTGAAGGAAGGCAGGAATGATGTTGAGATAACGCTTATCCCGAAGGGCTTTATCCCGGGACTTGTGATATCTCTTGCAGGAATAGCCGCAGCTGTGCTTTATACAATATTTATCAGAAAGCTGAGTATCAGCGAAAAGCTTATAAAAGCAGCGGAGATCGTCATAGGCTTTGCATCATTATGCGGACTGTTTTTAGTTTATATATTCCCGATGATCTTCTGTGCTGTCACCACACTATAAATAATACTGAAACTCATATACCGGAGTGTACGGAATTGTAAAATGGCGGTCTACTCGCCAAAAAATTGAAAATATTAGAAAAACGAATAAAAATTGTATATACAAAAATGCGTAAAGCAAAGGATTTATCTGTTTTACGATCAGTTAAGCTACTGTAAAATAACAAGGAGGAAAACAAATGATAAGAATTTATCAGGCAGGAATAAAAGATATTGATGAGCTGATGGAGCTCAGAAAGGCAATGCTCAGAGAGGTGAATTCACTTCCTGAGGAGCATACCTTCGGCAAGGCATTTAACAGAGACAGCAAAAGATTTTTTCTCAGCGGAAATCAGACTACCTTTATCGCAGCCGAGGATAAGGCGATAGCCTGTGCTACTATCTGTTATTATGATGTTCTGCCGACCTTTGCACATCCGGGCGGAAAAAGAGCACATATTATGAATGTATATACCTCAAAGGAATACCGCAGACAGGGAATTGCCTCAACGCTGCTGTATATGCTGACAGATCAGGCAAAGGAAAGAGGCATAACAGAGATTACCCTTGATTCAGTTCCGGATACAAAGAGCATTTATTATAAATCAGGCTTTACTGATTCCGATGAACGCATGGTAATGGATATACCCAGACTTCTGAGACTGAACATCGAAAGAGCAGAAAGAACAGGATGCGGAAACGGAAACGCAAACTGCGTTTGCTCAAATAATAAAGAATAAAGAATAGTGAATAAATAATAATATTTGTGTACAAATACTTCACTATTCAACCAAAAGTAAATAGCGGAACGCAAATCTCTGAATCAGCGAAACAAAGTTGCTCACACTCACACAGAACTTGCCGCAGCCACAAAAGTAAGCGAGCACGCCGCAGGCAGCGCCCCTTCTCTTATGGTTCCTCTCTTTGGCTTCGTCCGCATTCTGCGGACGTCCCCATCGACAGCAGCGGTACGTAAGAATCAGGAACAGTGCAACAATGCTGCCACGCTCAGGCAAATTTACTCTGAAACCTCTCCGTCTTTCAGTTACTGTGTGACTGAAATCTACCTTAAAAGGGGAGGCAAAATTCGACTTCCTGAAAGAAACTCGCACGGAAACGCTCACTTCGTCCGCTCAATGAATAATGAATAGTGAATAATATTATCATTCCTTTAACGTATACCTGAATCCGTGGAACTCATTATTGATTGTTCTGAAAAACCCAGAGATAATGCGTTGTTTTATGCATTACGGCGGCAGGCGTGCTGCGCACGCCTGCCGCCTGGCTGAAATGAAAACCCGGAAGGTTTAAAAAAAGATTTAATTCAATTTCACGGATTCAGGGTATAATTAGTTATCGCTGTAAAAAAGGACTGAGGGTCAGCCCCACAGTCCTTTTTATAATGCTTGTAAGCTTTTGCTGATAACATTTTCAAAATCTTCAGGAGGAAGCGGCTTGGAAAAATAGAAGCCCTGTATGAGATCGCAGCCCATGTTTTTCAGTGTGCGGTATTGCTGCTCATCCTCAACTCCTTCAGCTATAACCGGGACGTAAAGGAATTTTGCAATTTCAAGTATTATCCCCACCATCTGCCGGTCAGTTTCACTGCTGCACATTTTTCTGACAAAGCCCATGTCAAGCTTGAGAATGTCGATCGGCATTGAAGTAAGCATATTCAGTGAGGAATACCCGGAACCGAAATCATCCATCTCAATGGTAAATCCGTCCTCACGCAGCTTGTTGATAACGGAAATTATTCCGCTGTCATCATCCGAATAAGCGGATTCGGTTATCTCAAGCATAAGATCACCGGGACTTATCCCGTTTTCTTCCGTCAGCGCAAGCAGCCTTGCTTCAAGCTCCGGGTCAAAAAGATCCACCCTCGATACATTTACCGAAACGGGAAGAGTTATCCCGAAGCTCTTTTTCCATTCTGCGATCCGGGCGGCAGCCTCACGCCATACATAGTGGTCGATTTTTTGTATAAGTCCGTTTTTTTCAAATAACGGTATGAAAACACCGGGGCTTATCATACCGTGCTCGGGATGCTTCCAGCGTATGAGCGCTTCAGCACTTGAAAGCACAGGCTTGTCACCTTTTATATTGAATTTCGGCTGATAATAAACTATAAACTGCTTTTCGTCAAGAGCATCATCGGTGCTGTGAACAAGCTTTTCATAGAATATCTCTTTTTCACGGAGCTTGTCATCAAAAAAGGCAAAGGAAGAATTGTATGTGCTCCGGCAGTTATTGCAGGCAAGCATTGCATGGTCTATGCGCTGCTCAAGAGAAAGCTCCTTGCTGCAGTTTTCATAGATCCCGATACGTACAGATATATTTGAAAGACCGGAAAGCTTTGAAATACTGTTCAGAAGCTCGCTGATACATTTATCGTAATCCTCCTGATGTGCAATATAAAGGAAGAATGTGTCAGAATCACAGCGGCAGGCGAGTCCCATGTTTTTTCTGAGCAGCTTTCTCAGCGAATCAGCTATCGCTCTGAGAAGCCCGTTTCCGGCCTGCCGACCGTAAAGCTCGTTTACAAGATGGAAACGGTTGACGTTTATGACAGCAGTATCCGTCTGCATGTCGCTGTGAAATGTATCCATATCCTTGGCATATTGATAGAAAAACTCTTTGTTGTAAAGAGAGGTCACACTGTCGTTTTCTACCGCAGTGATAAGCTTGTTTTCTTCCGCAAGCTTGATCGAGCGTCTTATTCTTTCCTTTATCACCTCCGGTATATCGTACGGCTTGGGTATGAAATCAACAGCGCCGAGCTGAAGACTTTTTATCTCCGCACTCTTTTCTGAGGTCAGAATGATAACGGGAATGTTTTTGTAATTGTTCTCATCATTGCTCAGGATCTCAAGCAGCTGATAGCCGTCCATTTCAGGCATGAGAAGATCCAGAAGGATAATTGAAAGAGTTTTGTATTCCGATCTGATGATATCGAGGGCTTCCTTTCCGTTTGAAGCGTAAAGCAGCTCAAAATCATTTTCGAGCATATTACCAAGAATGCTGCGGTTTACGAATTCATCGTCAACAACAAGAATTTTTCTTTTTCTTGTTTCCTTTTCAATTCTTGAGATGGTTTTCATTTTTGTCACTCCATTTTTTATACCGCTGCTCAGGAAAATACAGCTTTTAATAACACTTATATAGGAATTATAATATTTTTTACAATATAAAACAAGTTTTTTATACAGCTTTTATCCATTTTTTCACAAACATAGCTGCATGATATACTTACAAAAATCATATTTTTCATAAAAGCAGGAGTTTGAAGTGCATATGAGATTAACGATTTAGTATATATTTACTAAAATTAATAATGATATTTGCAATAATATGTAATATCTTTGTGCAACATAGCTATACAAATACAGAGTTTTTTATATGTTTTTTGTGTTGACAAAGTTAGTATCAATAATGTATAATATCAAGGTATCGTAATGACACAAACCCCTGCCTTATGGCGGATGGGAGGGAAGATAAATGGCAGAGATAAGAATTAAAGACAATGAGTCTCTCGAGAGCGCACTCAGAAGATTTAAGAAATCATGCGCCAGAGCCGGCGTTATTGCTGAGGTTCGTAAGAGAGAGGCATACGAGAAGCCTTCTGTAAAAAGAAAGAAGAAGTCTGAAGCTGCTCGTAAGCGTAAGTACAAATAATTAATATTGTACATTATCAGGAGGATGTTTCTCTGGTGCGGTCAGACTGCCGCATGGGGAAATGTCCTTTTTTATATAATGAAGGGAGTACGAATATGAACGCATCACTTGATCTGCTGGCAATGATGCTGCCGGAGGGTGCTGACAGCGCCCTAATAGCTTCAAGAACTAACCGAAGATATCTCACAGCCTTTGACAGTGATCTCGGATATCTCCTGCTGACAAAAACTGCCGCATATCTGCTGGTTGATTTCAGATATGCTGAGGCTGCTGCCGCTCAGGCAAAGGGCGTGGAGGTAGTCTGCTTTAAAAAGCTTTCTGATGAGCTGAAAAGGCTGATTGCAGAAAACGATCTTAAATGTATAGCTCTAGAAGGCTCGGGTTTCAATCTGAATGAGGCGGCACGTATTGAAAAAATGCTTGTTCCTGCGGAAACTATAAAAACAGAAGAGCTTGACAATGCAATTGCAAAGCTCAGGATCGTCAAGACCTCTTCCGAAACCGAAAAGATAATGAAGGCGCAGAGAATAACCGAGAAGGCTCTTGAGCAGACGCTTCCGCTTGTAAAAGAGGGAGTAATGGAAAGGGATATCGCCCTTGAGCTTGAATACAGGATAAGAAAGCTGGGAGCAGAGGATGTTTCCTTTGATCTTATCGTTATCAGCGGCAAAAAAACATCAATGCCCCACGGAGTACCGGGAGAGAATAGGATATGCCCGGGTGATTTCATTACCTTTGATATCGGCGCGCTGTATCAGGGCTATCACAGCGACATGACAAGAACTTATGCATTCGGAGAAATAAGCGAAAAGCAGAAAAGAGTGTACAAAACCGTTCTTGAGGCTCAGGCTATCGGGCTTGAGACTGTGAAAGCAGGGATACCGGCAAAGGATGTGGATAAGGCAGCAAGGGATCACATTTATCAGGCAGGCTTTGAGGGCTGTTTCGGACATTCCACAGGACACGGAGTCGGACTTGATATACATGAGGCCCCGACAGTATCCTCAGCAGGAGAAACCATTCTTCAGAGCGGCATGGTGATAACTGTTGAGCCGGGAATATATCTTCCCGGAGAATTTGGTGTCAGGATAGAGGACACTGTTGTCGTGACGGCAGACGGATATATTAACCTATGCACACTGCCGAAGGAACTGATCGTTCTCTGATGAAAAATGTACCGGGAATGTTGAAAAAAACTTGTCAGCGGACACTAAAGCAAGGCTTCGGAAATTATGCTGATATTCATTCATTGCTCAGGTGTGGGATTAGGAATCGTCTTTACGGCTTCTGTCAGCTTGATGCTGACCGATGCTGTCGATGGGGGCGTCCGCAGGATGCGGACGCAGCCAAAGAGAAGAACCACCGCGCCACGCGCGGAGGGGCGACGTGCTGGTTCTTTTGGTTAAGCGGTAAAGCAGCTGTGCGTAAAAATTATTCACTATTCATTATTCGTTGAGCGAACGCAGTGAGCGTTTCCGTTACGCTGGCGGCGGATGGTGTAAAATATTTCTGGGAGTTTTGAGGGAGCTGTAAACAACTGACATAAAAGTATAGGTCAGATGAAATCAGAGTCGCGGGAATAAAAGCAGAAGTCCTGAACCCAGAGTGCAGCGTAAGCGGA
>CACWVH010000112.1 GCA_902764235.1 uncultured Ruminococcus sp. | reverse complement strand
GCTCTCTCGTGCGACAGCTTTGTTATAATACCACACCCTCCTCCTTTTGTCAACACCTTTTTTCAATCTTTTTTCCTTTTCTACAAATTGTATTATCTTCTTCCCTCTTATTCCCATTCCTACTTTATTATGCTAAAGAAATATTACAGACAGTAAAAACTTAAATTAATTCAATTCAGCCCGATAAGTATGCTGTTGCCTGAGAAAGCTTTTCAGACTTACTAAGACATAAATTGCGACAACGCAGGCACTCTGAAAAAACTTTACTTGTTTATTTTCTTGTTTATTTTCTTGATATTACAGTTTTATTATAGTACAATTATTATGTAGGCTTCATTGTTTTTGATGTCCTTAGTACAATGTTTACGGACACATAATATTGATGCTTGTTTCAACGCTATTTCCAAGGAGGTTGTATTATGTCAGGCTTTCCTTTTCCTCATCAGGACGTTGTGATGAATCACAAAACCAACGAAGGCATTGCGTCTTTGTTTTCATCCACTGCCGGGTTACTTGTAATGATTTCATCTCTTGTCATCACTGTGTTTTCATTATTAAGACTTGTGTTTACATCATTATCTCCACAGCTTTTTTCTCCTCTTGTCTTTTTATACTATATGATGGGCATTGAAAAGGTCACCTCTGCCAATATTATTGTATTGTCTTTTATTTTTTCTTTCCTTGCGCTTTTCTCTCTGTCCCTTATTTACACTTTTACTGCCTCACGTTCCATGAAGAGAGAACGACTTCAGACAGGGCTGAGCCTTACCAGTCTTTCTCTGATCTATGCTCTTATTCTTTCCATCCTGTTTATCCTTATTTCATTATGCAGTGTTTCCGTTATGCATCAGGCAGGCATGATTGCCAACCAGTCCGGACAGCGCAATCCTGATTCCTCATTTGCCGTTGTTAACGGTATGGATTCCGGGGCACTGTTCGGTTCCACCTGCTTTTTCGGAACACTTGTTATCTGTGTTATAATCGGCTTTACTTCCTTTGTAAACTCGATCAGGAACTCGCTGAAGGGCGAAAATTATAAAAAATCCGGATCCGGTTTTTCATTAACGTCATCTGTGCTAGGTATGGTCGTTTTCTTCTTTTCCTTCATTTCCTGCCTGCGTGAGCTTATCATGCCCGCTCAGGTCGGCACTGAGATCAGCTTTTCTTATGTCGGTGAAACAGGCTGCGACATGGTAATATCCGCAGCACTGTGTGTACTTTGTGCTTCCCTCATCAAAATAATAAAAGGCTACCTCTCGGTTCTGACTGCCGCTTCCAAGGCGGCTGTATGTTCCTTCTATATGCCTGACGGCGATCCCCGTCCCGGAAACCATCAGGCTCCGGCAAACGATCCGACAGATATATAGATATAGCGAAGCTTTTACATAAATATTCTTATTCCCGGAGGTTTATATGAACTACCCATTTTCATTCAATCAGATGTTCAATCCATATTCTGATAATCCGAAATATCTGAAAAAAGTCTTTAACACCAGGCTTATTCTTGCCATGACAATATTGCTCGGAGTCATTATTATTTCTCTGATTTTCGGAGACGCCTGCATTTTCGGAAGCACATCCTCATCCGGCATAATCCTGTCGCCTGACGAAGAGCTTTCCTCGGGGGTTACAACCGCCTACGAAGGGCTTGTTCTTACATTCTCGGTTATTGTATTTTTTCTGCCCTTTATAGGTCTTGTATCGCTGCTTGTTAATTCAGGTAAAAACAGCTCTCCTGATATAAAGATCACATCTGCCCCGTTTAATCTTTTCAGAGCCTTTTTTATTATTGTATTGCTCCACTCTCTTTCACAGCTTGCAAGCTCTTCATTGTATTCTGCATTTGCCGCTATATTTTCAACCGAGGCTTCAGACGACAGCCGGATCGTATCGTTTTTACTGAATACTATCCCTCCTCTTACATCCGCCGTATGGGCATTCAGCGGACTCCTTTTCTGCAATTCCATTATCAAAACTGTCAGATGCAGCGACCTGAGCAATTCAGCAGGAAGATTCTTTATCATCGCCTCATTTGCAAATGCCCTGATAACTCTTACCTCTATGATACTCTATATTTCAGGCGGATTCAGCACCGGTATGTTTGTTGATGACGACAGCTCCCTGTCAGTCAAAAAACAGATCATGGAAAGCATACCTTCTGCTCCATTCATGTTTATCGTATATTTTTCCTGCTGCAGCGCCTTTCTTATTATATGTCTGCTGCTTGCAAAAAGATATATTGCCGGCATTGAGAATGCCAGAGCTTCCATAAACCTGCACGGAACAAATATGTATATGAATTCAGACGGAAACGCAGCTCAGTTTTACAGCCAGACCTATACCTCCCCCGAAAGCAATGACTCCGCACCTCCTCAGTCACAGCAAAGCTTTGATTCTGTAACTGTTGAGTCTTCCACAGCCGTGCAAAATATTGCTTCACAGCTTACACTTACAGAGATTCCGGCACAGGAGCAGCCTCAGAAAACCGCTGAAAGCACAGACAGCGAAACATATATATGCAGCAAATGCGGCTCTCTTAATCACGGCGGAAATAATTTCTGCTATTCATGCGGAAATAATCGTTTCAATACTTGAATTGAGCTTTTAAATAATGTATAATTGTTTTGTTTGTAAAATCCGGGTGTTTTCTCCCGTCTGCAATGGCATCAGGGAGAAATATACAGCTTTTTTACAACATCGGTTTGTTTCAGGGATATTATCAGGGATTCACGGATGTATCCGGTGTTCCCTGAATCAAGGAATCACAGGAGGATATTATGAAAAAAATTTTAATTAGCTTATTTTCGTTATTGATTGCTGTTTCACTGACAGGCTGTATAGGTACCGGCGGACCTGAGCTTCCGGGAGTCAATACCGGCGATGGTGTTGATCCGGCAAAGGTAAAGACCTCTGACTACAAGAATAATCTCAAGGAACTGGAAAAATATCTTACAGCCTTAAAATATGTTCCTTCAGATGCCGAGCCTACAGAAATGATGTATCAGGTTATCGGCGCAAAGGCAGGAGACAGATATAACTTTACAGTTGATAATACACCTATCTATGTTGAGCTTTATGAATTCGACACAGACAAGCTCAACGAGGATGCAGAAAGGGTTATCGGCGAAGTCAGAAAAAACGGTAGCTTCAAGGTATTCACCGATAAGGATGAAAACGAATACCCTGCCGAGCTTTCATCAAACGGCAAATACCTTCTTTTATACACTGACAACTCCAGTAACGAGAGCAACATTGAAAGAAAAAAGAATTTTACAAAGGCAGTCAAGGAATTTTATAAATAATCAGCATTTATTAAACTTCTTTAAAACTAAAAAAACCCGCCCCCGAAGCTCAGTTTACTTCGGGGGCGGATATTTTTATGTGTTCAGTTTCCGATCAGCAGAGATCAGTCATCTTCCTTTTTTTCCGGAAGCTCTTACAATGCTGACAACACAAGCAAGACTTATAAGTGCAAGTCCTAATACTGTAACAGCTGAACCGTCTCCTGTCTTGAATACATCTGTTACAATATTGCCGCTTGTTGAATTGTTTGCTGAATTATTTGCTGAATTATTTGCAGAGTCTGCCGGAGCGGATGATTCAGGATCATTCACCGGACCAACCGGAGCTGCACCCTTGCTGCTTTCATCAGATGAAGGCTCATCCTGTGTTTCAACAGCTGCGTCTTCTGATGTCTCATCAGAAGCTTCCTCTGACTGTTCGTCTGAGATCTCTTCTGAATACTCATCAGAAACTTCTTCTGACTGCTCGTCTGAAATCTCTTCTGAAACCTCTTCGGAAAACTCCTCTGATACCTCTTCGGAAATCTCTTCTGAGATCTCTTCTGAAATTTCCTCTGATACCTCTTCAGAAATTTCTTCTGAAGGCTCACGGGAAGGCTGTTCATCAGAGAACTCATAGGATTCTTCTGAGGATTCCTCTATTGAAGGCTCCTCCTCTTTTTCAGGGAGATCAAGCCACTTTGTGCCGTCATAAAGCTTCTTATCTGTATAAGCCATTGTCAGACCTGCCTGCATCTGACCAGGGATCTGGTCACCTGAGCCGTTATTGAAGATTATCATTATATGTGAGCAAGGCTCGAACTGTTCAGGAAGCTCATATTTATAGAGATCATCTCCGCAGTCCTCCATCTTGACTCCCGGCCATGCGCCGTTTGTGATAGTCTCGGATGTGGTTACCTCGTCATAGACATATACATTTACTGTTTTCCATTTTGTCTGGCTGTTATCAAATACAACGCCGCCTGCTTCAAGCTCGGGATAATCCTTTGCTTCCTTCTTCTGATAGGTGTACTGCACAGAAACAGAGCTGTCACCTGTGTCTGCTGTAAGTGTAAGTGTAAGCTCGCCGCCGCTCTCTGTCTTGCCGCCTATCTCGATAGTATCGCCGTTGCTGAATGAGCCTGATTCTCCCTCTGAGGTCTCATATTTTGCATTGGTCACACCGATCGCAGAAAGCTTTACAGTTATTGTCTTTTCAAATTCTGTACCTGAAACCTCAGAAGCAGAAATTCTTGCCTGAGGAGTTGATGTAAGAACAGCAATACCTGTTTCGCCGATCTTACCTGTGATCTTTGAATCAGTTACTTCAAAAGTATTTCCTGATACATCATCAACATAGGTGCCTGCCGGAACATAGCTGCTTACGTTATCAACTGATACTTCCTTGTCACTGCCCTTACCGAGTACGAGAACAGCTCCGCCGCCCTGACGGGTAACAACTGAGCAGTTGTCTGTTACACCGTAAGCATCCTTCTTGCCGATATTATCATTATGGAAGTGGTTTACAGCTGCGATCTCATCGCTTACAAACTGTCTGCTTCCCTTAACACCTATTCTGATACTGTCTCTTGCCTTTGCAAACGGACGTGAAAGATACAGTGCAGAAGCATCAGCTCTTGCAGCAGCAACAGCATATGCACGGTCAACAACATTCTGACTTACATTGTTAGAGCCTGCATTTTCCTTATTTGAATAGGTGTCATGGCTTTCACCCCAGTAAACAAGCTTTGAAGCGGAAATGCCTTCCTGAGTCCAGTTACCGTCAAATGTCGGAGCTTTTCCGGAATTGAACGAGCTTCTGAGTGAATCGCCGTAATCACTGTCGGTCACAGACATATACTCTGTATATTCCTTCATTATATCCTCATTGCCTGTATCTGTCGGGCCCTTGAGGATCTCACCGTAATTGTAGAGACCTGCCTTTGTAACTGCCGGCCAGAAATTACAGTTTTCACTCGGAACAGCGATATGCTTTGCAGCATCCCAGCGGATACCGTCAACACCGATTTCTTTAAGCTCGTCGATATATTCAGCAACGACCTGCTGAACATACTCATCCTCACTGTTAAGATCCTGCATATCGATATTGCCCTGAGTTACCTGTGTACGATCATTATAGCTTACAATCTCGCCGTATGTATGCCAGTATTTTGCATCACGAAGATCAGCCTGGATACTGTCATGGTTGCCTGCAAGATGGTTGGCAACAACGTCCACGATAATCTTGATACCATATTTGTCAGCTTCCTCGCACAGCTGAGTAAGCTCTTCCTTTGTGCCGAGGTCCTGACCTACTGTAAAGCTGGTGGGCTGATAAAGCCAGTACCAGGGACCCTGTCCTGCTGCGGGCTGAACGGGCGAGGTCTGGATGCTAGTAAAGCCAGCCTTAGCGATCTGAGGAAGCTCCTCAATAATATCGCTGTACTTCCAGTCGAAACAATGAAGTATAGTACCATCCTGAATATTATCTGCCAGACCGTAATCTGCGGCAGAAGCTCCGCTTGCGGAGACCATTCCGACAGCAGCTGCTGCCGAAGCCGTCATTGCAGCACAAAGAGTCAGGCACAGTACCTTTTTCTTTGCGGAAGCACGGCTCATATGTGTCTTATCAAACACTTCAATCACACTCCTGATTCCTGAAAAGATTCAGCGTTCTGACATAAGATAACAGTCAGGAACGCAGGCATTCGTCTGATCAGAATATTCAGCCGTCCCGCTCACACAGGAGCAGCTGACGGAAAAACCTCACAGACCGCCTTATATACACTACTATTTTAACATCTTTAAAAGCATTTTGCAAAGGTTATTTTTAGCAGAATGCTCCTGATTCACCACAAGCCGCTGATTTCAGAAGCAATCTGATATTTTTTCCGTCATATCTTACTACTATATATTTAATTATTTGTTTATATCGCTGTATCAGAGTATATTTTTCGGAATTTTACAGCATTTTCCATGTTGGATTTTGTGTAAATCAACAGATTATTACAATTCAAGTCATCTTATTACGATACAGTAGTTTTGTCCCGGTGAAAACAGGACCGAGCGGAAAAATACTCACAATTGACCTGATATTCCAGAAATAAAAACAAGACGTATGCGATCCTTCAGGGCTGCATACGCCTTGTTTTTTTATGTGCTTTGCTGTAAAGAAATCAATTGATCGCAGATTTGACCTTTTAAGGTCAAATTTTCTTTGTTTGGGAGGGATTATCGAAAGGGTATTAAATCGGATTATCCGCATCGGAAGTGTACCTTTTATACAATTACAGATTATCAATAAAAAACGCGGAGCATCGGTTTATGTCCTTTGATAAACAGCCGGTTGTAAATTGGCGAGTGTTTTTGCCGCCATAAGATATAAGTAGTCATTTTCTGCGCCGTCGGCGTAGAAAATGACGGATGGCAGCGGAGAAAAATTGTAAATTACAATACTGCTCATCCGCATAAATAAAGGCTTTTTTGATTTTACAATCAGCTAATTTGATAAAAACAAGGAGAATAATAATGTATGAAGATTTAAAAGTTTACAGAGGAAGTACATTTGATTGCAGTATTTCTCTTGTAGACAGAAAAAGAAACACTTTTTTGCTTTCCGATGGAGATAAACTCATATTCGGAATCAAGAAAAACCTTAGTGTGGATCCTGAAACCGGTAAA
>CACWVH010000111.1 GCA_902764235.1 uncultured Ruminococcus sp. | reverse complement strand
TTGAAGCGAAATGCGGGGGCTTTCCGGTCGCCCCCGCACCCCTTCGGTATCAAAAAAGATAATAATATATGAGAAGATTTTAAAAATTGATTTCCGTGGTTTCCAGCGTGACGCGCCCGGAGGAAGTGCCCTTGGGGTGCCGGACCCTTGATTCACGTCTTAATCAGGCTGAACTGCTGACGTCTTCTCTGCTTTAAAAGCCAAAGAACTATTTTACACGAACCGGTTCCGACGCCGGCAGCGTCACGGTAACGATACAGGTCAGCCGTCAGCTCCTCTATACTCTGATAGCGGTTTTTCGGTTCAAATGCAGTACATTTTTTTATTATATCGGGAAGAATGCTCGTATCTGAAAGAATTTTTTCGTCGGGCGTTTTTCCCGTTTTCATATAATTCAGAATGACGCCTACAGAATAAATATCCGTTCTGAAGGTAGACTGACCGAACCCGAACTGCTCAGGCGCTGCATAGACCTGTGTTCCGAGGATATGAGTATCCCTGCGTGCCTTTTCATCCGGTATCCTTGAAATGTCAAAGTCTATTATTTTTACGATACCGTAATCATCTATCATTATATTGGTGGGAGTTATATCTCTGTGAACAATATTATTATTGTGCAGAACAGAAAGACCTCTGCACAGCTGCAATGCTATTTCAATTATAATTTCGTCATCAGGCCTTGCTCTTTCACAGAAGTTTTTCAATGTAACTCCGGATATAAACTGCTCTATGACAGTGCAGACTCCGCTGTCGGAAACAGCGTCATATATACAGATAATATTTTTGTCAGAGATATTGCAAAGTGCCTTATGCACCCTGTATTCACTGTCTGACATAGTTTTCTTTATCATAAGCTGTCCGCTTATCTGATTCATAATAAGCTCAGTATTATCATTGTACTGATAGACCGGCTCAAACTTCCACAGTCCGAATTTTTCATTATTATCCATTCTGCATCTTCTTTTCTGAAATAATTTATGATATAATTGAAACTCATTATTGATTGTTCTGAAAAACCCAGAGATAATGCGTTGTTTTATGCATTTCAGGTTTTTAAGTTGTTCACCCATAAGGTGCAGCTTCTCCTACCCATCCCCCCGTCCCCCTTCCCAAAGGGAAGGGGGAGACTTCAGTCAGGCGGCAGGCGTGCTGCGCACGCCTGCCGCCTGACTGAAATGAAAACCCGGAAGGTTTAAAAAAAGATTTAATTCAATTTCACGGATTCAGGATTTTTTCAGGAGTTGATAAGAAATGAGTATATATATTACAGGTGACACGCACAGGGATTTTGACAGGATCTACACCTTCTGTCAGAAAACAAAAACGACAAAGGATGATATCATGATTATCCTTGGTGATGCCGGAATAAACTATTTTCTTTTGGGAATGGACGATAATCTGAAATCAGAGCTTAATATGCTGCCGATCACACTGTTCTGTATTCATGGAAACCATGAGGAAAGACCATTCAACATTCCTTCCTATGAAGAACAGCAGTGGCATGGGGGTACTGTATATGTTGAACCGAGGTTTCCCGGTCTGATCTTCGCTAAAGACGGTGAAATATATGATTTTAACGGTCAGAAATATATAGCTGTCGGCGGAGCATATTCTGTTGATAAGTATATGCGTCTGATGCACGGATACCCATGGTTTGAATCCGAACAGCCAAGTGATGAGATCAAGGCTTATGTCGAACATCAGCTCGATAAAACCGGCTGGCAGATAGATGGCGTACTTTCTCACACTACACCAAAGGCCTTTGAACCCACATGGGCTTTTATTACCGGCATAGATCAGAGCAAAGTTGACAAGTCAACCGAAGAATGGCTTGATAAGATTGAGAAGAAGCTCAGATACAAGCACTGGTACGCAGGTCACTTCCATGTGGATAGTCAGGAGGGCCCGATCAGGATCATGTTCCGGGCAATTGAAGAATTGACAATATAAAAGAATAACCCGGTAAATATGAGCAAAGCCCGTCCGACAAGCTTGTTTTAAATCTATCAAACCAACGGCAGTATAACATGGTTTTCTGCTTGTCATTAACGGATATGCGGCAATTTTGCTGAATAAGCTTGAATTTTTCCTGATTCCGGTTATGACAACATTCCTGCATCGCCTTACATTCAGGGAATCACTGAATAAATCACGTCTTACGGCTTAGCAACTGTCTTGCTTGCCCTTTTTGCACAATGTGACGAAAAATTGCTGATGCAATACAGGCACCGCATTTAATCAGTGCTTCCTTTAGTTTCAAATACTGCCATGTATAATCTTTACAAAAACCACCCGATAAGTTAGATATCTCTAACTGTATTAACACAATTCTCCCGAAGTTTCATCGATACTTATTGAAAATTCTCCGGCGGAGTATTATAATTAAGTTAGATAGATTTAACCGTAATCGACCGATTGTAAAATGTCGGACACCTCGCCATAAACCTGAAGCACTTTGAAAAACAGAGAAAATTGTAAAATATTTGCTTTACAAAACCGCATATATCAAAGGATTTATCTGTTTTACAATCAGCTGTCAACTATATCATTAAGGAGACGAAAATGAAATATAAAGGCTATTACTGGACGCTTTTTGCACCTATGATCCAAAAGAGTATATCCGTCCGTTTCGGGAAAGAGCTTGCCGGAAAAGCTGTCAGAAGCGGAAAAGGTGAATACAGAAGATTGGTTCAGAACGCCCCTGAGCTTGGTAATAATAATCCGATGGCATCAAATGCTTATTTTGCATATGTATTTGTCGGTGCGTGGCTCGGCACTAACAAAAAGATATCACCGGAAGAAATGGGGCTTGTTATGCAGGATGTGCTGAAAAATGTCAGGTTCTTTTTCGGGTTGGTAGATCTGAACAGGGACGAAAAGAAATGGTACAGGGATATGAAAAAATATGAAAGCTGGTGCCTGCATGAGGGCTTACAAAAATACCCGTCTACATGGAGGGTGAATTTTGATGAAACACGGCACCGGCGAGGCAGCTATTATTATTTCACAAGCTGCCCCATCTGCTCGTATCTTAACAGTGTTGGTCTTGGAGAAATCATGAAGCCGCTTTGCGAAACGGATAAATATATGTTTGCCTATCAGCATGGTGTACTGCACCGGGAGCATACCATCGCAGACGGTGAGGAAATATGTGATTATTGGATTGTCGGGGACCGTTTATCCGATGCAAAGTAACAGATATACTGCCAGACGGATATAGGATACCGGTTGGCTTTATGATGACGCTCAGATGAGAATTGATGAAGCTGCCTGACCTATGGATTTCCTGATTTTAAGAATAAGCAGCTGCAATATAAAATCACCCGATGTGCATACATTCAGCTGTCTGAGAGATACGGCATCAGGGAATTTTGCAAGATATTTTGTAATAACGGCCTATGTATACAGGTGGTGCACAGCAAAGCAAAATTTATCCGTTACAGTGATTTAACAGACGGAAGCTGCTGTTATGATGAATTTATCAATCTGAAAGTAAAGGAGTAAAATCTATGAAACCTAATTACAAAAACTGGATGCCTAAAGGTATGATACTTGGATTTTTATGCGGAGCAGCCATTTGCCTGATACTGCTCCTGATATTCGGTCTGTCGCCTGTTCTGCCGCAGGGAATACTGAAAACGATTCTTTTTATCGTATTTCTGATTTTGGCTGTTGTGCTGACAGGTGTGACTATATGGATGTACCTGATGTACAGAGCTTTTTCCTACAACGGCAAAAGGCAGATGTCACGAAAAATAATCGAAGGCACAGCCGCATATATCACTATTCCAGAAGGCGGAAAAGGGCTTGATGTAGGCTGCGGCAGCGGTGCTTTGACGATTGCGGCAGCAAAAGCAAATCCCGATGCACAGATCATCGGAATTGACCGCTGGGGCAAGGAGTATGCCTCCTTCAGCAAAGCTCTGTGTGAAAGCAACGCAAAGGCGGAGAAGGTAACGAATGTACAGTTTCAGCCGGGGAACGCTCTGAAACTCGACTTTCCCGACGAAAGCTTTGATGCCGTAATGAGCAATTATGTTTACCACAATATTCCCAGTAAGGACAGGCAGGCTATTCTCCTTGAAACACTTCGTGTACTGAAAAAAGGCGGCTGCTTTGCCATACACGATATTATGTCACAGTCAAAGTACGGCGATATGCAGTCCTTTGTTAAAAAGCTGAAAGCCATGGGCTATGAAAGCGTTGAGCTGATCGACACGACAGACGGAAAATTCATGTCACCCTTTGAAGCTAAATGGATGGCACTTTCCGGCTCAGCTATACTGGTGGGGAGAAAATAGAAATGTCGGATATTACACTTACACCTCGTGCAGTTATAGGGACAAACGCATGGGGAGATGCTTTGTACGGAAAAATGCTCAGGGGAAGTCATGTTTCAGAAGATACAATGCTCGAGGCAGTAAGAACCGCTGTTCGTCTGGACATCCCATTCTTTGATACTGCAAGGGATTACGGTCTTGGCAAAGGTCAGCCTATAGTCGGAAGGCTGTGCGGTAATGATACATTCATTTCTGCAAAATACACACCCTCCGGAAAATACAAAAAAGGGCAGGTAAAAGCATCATTTGAAAAGGATCTGAAAGATTTTGGAAGAAACTTTGTGGATGTTTACTGGCTGCATCTTCCGAATACCATCGGGAATAATCTACACGAAATGATTGAGCTTTACCGTGAAGGAAAAATAAAGAATATCGGGATATCGAACTTTAATCTGAAAGAATGTAAACAGGCAAAAGCAATTCTTGACAGAGCCGGTATTCCGCTTTACGGTGTGCAGAATCATTATAGCCTGCTTGACCGTAAATGGGAGACGGAAGGGCTGATCGACTGGTGCAGAGAAAACAACATTTCTTTCTGGGCATGGGCTGTCCTTGAGGAAGGTATGCTTGTTCCTCCCAAAAAAGATGAAAAGAAATCTGTTATGAAACTTATCTTTTCACGAAAACGCAGGAAGCTATATCCGCTTTATAAAGTAATGGCACGCATAGGACGAAATCATGGGCTGAATGTTCCGCAGGTTGCTATGTGTTATATATCCTCAAAAGGACTTATACCGATTTGCGGATGCAGAAAACCATATCAGGTTGAGGAGCTTGCAGCTGCTGTGAGTGAGAAGCTTTCAGCTGCAGAGCTTAGGCAGCTTGAATCGGCAGCGGATGCGGTCGGAGTAAAAATTCTCGGAGCAGATATGTTCCGCTTTGCTGTTAAGAAGTAATTATTTTTTAACGGCAGTACGAGCTGTGATTACTGGTATGTTGCCGATGAAAGCGAAACAGCAAAGAAATATGCAGATGTAAAAATGGTATAAAAACAGCAAAACAATTTTTTGAAAGGAAGAAATTAAATGGGACTTTTTAAAAACTACATCAATCAGACAAGGAAGCCGGAAGGAGTTCTCGGAAAAATGATGATAAAGGGAATGAATTCAGGTCATGCAAAAATGGCTGACTGGGGTATGAGCCATCTGCAGGTAACAGCACCGGCGGAAATTCTGGACATCGGCTGCGGTGGCGGAAGAAATGCAGCAGAGCTGCTCAAAAGATATCCCGATTCTAAGGTTACGGCTATAGACTACTCCCCTCTTTCCGTGGAGCAGGCAGCGGCTTATAACAAGGATGCGGTATCGTCAGGACGGTGCATTGTACAGCAGGGAGATGTATCCCACTTGACACTCGATGAAAACAGTTATGACCTTGCAACGGCATTTGAAACGATCTACTTCTGGCAAGGGCTTGAAAGGTGCTTTGCTGAGGTTTTCAAAGTTCTGAAACCGGGCGGATGTTTTATGATCGTCAATGAATCAGACGGACTTGATGAGGGCAGCAAAAAATTCGAGAAAATGATCGAAGGCATGAAGTTATATACCGCTGAGGATATCGAAAAAGCTCTGAAAAGTGCAGGCTTTTCAGAGGTAAAGACCGACCATCACGAGAGTAAGCCGTGGATTACAGTATTGGCACAAAAATAGTCGGGAGGAAAGAACTGATATGGCAAGAAAGGATTCGGAAAATCAGAAGAAATCAATGGGTGCTATGTTTCGTGGGAGAGCGATATTCAAGCCCCTGAACACAGGAAGAATAGATGAGTATGTGACCTGTGTACGGGAATGGGTAGCCAATATTTTTTTCTATACAAAGAATGGCACAACCATAATGATCGATGCCGGATACAACTATGAACGTCTTGCAGAAAAGATGGAGTGGCTTGATATTGATCCTGCATCAATTCAGCATATTCTCATCACTCATCAGGATACAGATCATGTGGGAGCATTGGAGCAGGACAGTGAATTGTTGTTTCGTGACGCAACGGTTTATATCGGAGAGATAGAAAACCGCTATCTGACAGGTGAAGTCAGAAGAAAGGTCTTTCACGGACTGTACAAGCTGCCGATGGTCAAAACAGATAATCGTAAGGTGCTGCTTAAGGACGGAGAGATCATTAACATAGATAGCATCAAGATAGAGTGTATTTTAGTTCCCGGTCACACATGGGGACATATGGTCTATCTGATCGATGACACATACCTCTTTACAGGAGATACGATATGGTTCGGTGCGGACGGCGGTTACAGCTTTTTAGGCACTCTTGCGGAGGATAACAAGCTTTCTGTCAACTCGCTTGAAAAGCTTGAAACAAATATCCGTTCAAGGAATCACCGCATAGTAGTTATAACAGGACATACCGGCTGGACAGATGATCTGGACTTTGCCTTTGCGCACAGACAGGAAATTTGCAAACCCTTTACAAAGCGTTACCATGATCCGAAAGCTCCATACGATGGTTATGATGAAAGCGATGATACAAGGGAAAAAGCCCGGACACAGCTGCTTCTGAAACAAAATGCATAGCTTCTTTGTGAGGTGCAGACTTACATGAATACAGATACATTGACAGGAATTATAATTCCGTTTATAGGAACTGCGGCAGGAGCTGCCTGCGTGTTTTTTATGAAAAAAGAACTGTCACGGATGGTTCAGAGAGCATTGACTGGTTTTGCGGCAGGAGTTATGGTAGCGGCTTCGATATGGAGTCTGCTCATTCCGGCTATGGAGCAGTCAGAGCCAATGGGAAAGCTTGCATTTATTCCTGCTGTCATTGGTTTCTGGGGAGGTGTTTTATTCCTGCTTCTGCTTGATCATATCATTCCGCATCTGCACATGAATGCAACGAAGGCGGAAGGACCCAGAAGCAGACTGGCAAAAACAACAATGATGGTTCTTGCAGTTACACTTCATAACATTCCCGAGGGAATGGCTGTCGGAGTAGTATATGCCGGATTCCTCTCCGGTTCTGCTGAAATAACCGCAGGAGGGGCTTTGGCTTTATCTCTTGGTATAGCGATACAGAATTTTCCGGAGGGCGCGATCATCTCAATGCCGCTTCATGCGCAGGGACGCAGCAAAGGAAAATCTTTTCTCGACGGTGTGCTTTCCGGTGCCGTTGAACCTGTGGGTGCTGTATTGACGATCATGCTTGCGGGTTTTCTTGTCCCTGCAATGCCTTATTTGTTAAGCTTTGCGGCAGGAGCTATGATCTATGTTGTAGTAGAGGAGCTGATCCCGGAAATGAGCGAGGGTGAACATTCCAACATAGGCGTAATTATGTTTGCAGCAGGCTTCACGCTGATGATGGCACTTGATGTGGGACTCGGATAGGAGTATTTTCAAACGACAATTTATGAATACGAAGCAGAAAACGATAAAAGTATTCTGTTCCTTGTCACTGCTGCACCGGAGCCTTATCGGGCGTTTCAGAAACAGGCGTAGGCAAGAACCCAGAACTGTTGACAATAAAAAAAATCTGCGACGGTCCTGGTATTACACTTGCTGATTTTTTCGCCCCACGTATAGCCACTTCTGACTTGTTTCAAACTTCAGAATGATATTTTTTCAGTGTTTCCTTAACAATCTTGACCAGGAAATAATACTAATCCTCATTAAATAACAGACCTTGCATTTTTATTATTTCAGACGCATAGATAAGCTTTGATACTAATTTTCGATAAGAAGCTTTAATCAGATTTGAGCGGAAAATTTCGCAGAACGAGGCGACGGAGTGCCTCCGCTGTCAATTTAGTTTTGGTAATG
>CACWVH010000110.1:4337-12857 GCA_902764235.1 uncultured Ruminococcus sp. | reverse complement strand
TGACGGCTATGCCGGACTCAGGGGCGTAGCTGTGGACAAGCTCCAGTGCAGGATCGTGAAAAAATAAATATAAAGCATGAGGGCTGCTGCACAAGCGTATAAGTAATGCTGTGCAGCAGCCTTGTTTTTTATATATCTTTTTACAGTAAAGACCGCCGTACTGGCTTATGATAATTTTAGCGAGTGCCGGGTTTGGCTGTTTGATATTTACGGGATACTGAAGTCTTTTTTCATATACAAACATTATCAGCCCTCCTCATTGTTCCATGGCCACGGGTCTGCGATCCATGCCCATCTGTTGCCGTCCTCGCCGACTGACAAGGGTCCGAAGCTGCTTTCATATTCGTTTCTCAGCTTCATGCTCTGTGTTTCATATTTTTTCAGCGCTGCTCCGGCAGCATTGTCATTGGGGTGTGTGTCAAGGTATATATGCAGCTCATGTGCGGCAAAGCTTACCGCTGAAAGCCTTTTAAGAAGCTTCTCTCTTTCAGTCATTGCAGTTTCCTCCGTTTCTTTGCCCGGGTTCAAAGGGCTTATCAAGCTCAGGGAACAATGTTCCGCGGCAGAGCGCCTGTTCGGGTGCGTACAGTTCACCGGCGTTCTGAAAAGGAACATATGCCATTGTTACCGTAGTATCCTTCGGAAACGGTTCGATGAAATATTCTGAATTCTGAAGCCTTCTTATTATATCCATAAAATATCTCCTTCCATTTGTAATTTTTAGCTGATTGTAAAAGTCGAAAATCATTTATTCATGCGGATTTTTGTATCATAAATTTTACATTTTCTCCGCTTTTCAAAGCTTTTCAGGTTTTGGCGAGGTGTTCGCCATTTTATAATCGGCTGTTTGTAATTATCAGATGCTCATAGAGTAAACGATAAAAGAATTTTCTCAGATATACTATCCTGAGCTGTACCACTGTCATCCTGAGCGCAGCGTGAAGGCAGCAATAATGTAAAGATTATTTGCCGCTCCTCAGAATGACAGAGTGGGGGAAATGCTGCTCAGAATGACAATGGGACTTTTATCATACGTTTGCTATAAGATACTGAAAGGATTTTGTTTTGTGCCGGAGTGTCACCAATGCCATTTTCTCATCATAGCTTCTCCGGTTTCTTTCCCTGATATCATAATATGAATAACAGCGGATTTTGTGTTATCAAAACGATTCGGTTACCGCTGCCTCCATTTTTAAGTGTAAGTGGATTGCAGTCACGTTGGTAACTGAGAGACGGAGAGGATTCAAAGTGAATTTGCCTGAGTATAAGCGGCTTTGTTACGCTGTTTCTGATACTTACGTACCGCTGTTTACTTTCGGCTAAACGCTAAAGCAGCAGTTTTACAAAATTCCAAATTCAATTATTCAACAGCCGATTGTAAAACGGCGAAAGGTCGTCAGCACGCCGCAGGCGGGCTGACACCTCGCCAAATCCCGAAAAGCTTTGAAAAGCGGAGAAAATTGTAAAAATGTAAATACCAAAATCCGCATAAACAGATGATTTTTGACTTTTACAATTAGCTATAATATAATAAAGAAGGGAGATATTGTTATGAATTATGATGACAAGCAGCTGCTTGGTGATATTTATCAGCTTGCCGAAACAGGCATAGAAGCGGCAAGAACAGTTTTGCCGAAGGTTGAGGATCCGTCTCTCAGGGAAGAAATTGAGGAACAGTACAATGACTATTCTCAGGCAAAGGCAAAATCAGAACAGGGGCTGATTGATGCCGGTGCATATCCTAAAGGTAATTCTCCGGTACAGAAGGCTGTGATGTGGGGAGCAATACAGATGAAAACCCTCGGGGAGGTATCTCCGGATCATATTGCTGAGATTATGATAAACGGTACAACAATGGGTATCGTTGATCTGACAAAGGATATCGGTCAGTGCAGGGGTGCTTCTGACAATACAGTCCGTCTTGCACAGAGATTTATCCGCAATGAGCAGCGTCATATCGAAAATCTTAAAGCGTTTCTGCAATAATAAAAACCTTCCGCTGACTATGAAAAGCCGGGCGGAAGGTTTTTTTATTGTGATGTTGATTTTTGATCCGGGCTGTTTCTGATATAGCTTTACATTCAGCCTTCCCTTTGAGGGGAAGGTGCCCCACAGGGGCGGATGAGGTGTGCTTTGCGCCAGCAAAGCGTTCATCCGTCAGGATGAATAAGACAAAGCTTGCAGACTTTGTAAAGCAGCAGCCCCGAACCAGCCGGCAGGCAAGACTTTGGTTACGCTCCGCTTATGCCCCTCATCAGTCAGCTGCGCTGACAGCTTCCCCCCCGAGGGGGGAAGCCACGGTTGCCCTCCGCTGGTTCTTTCGGGAAGCCGCTTCTTGCCTGCCTTTGTTACGTAAGTGACTGAAAGAAGGAGAGGTTTTAAAGCAGGAATGCAAGGACAAGCATTTCTTCGAGCTTTGCATATATGCTGTCAAGGTCGGTGACCGGCAGAGGATTTTTCCCTTTGCCTACCTCTATTGTGAAGCCCGGGCTTTCAAGCGTCTGACAGAACCAGTCCTTGAAGCCGCCGCCGGATGCCAGTCCCTCCGGCTCGGACAGAGTATATCCGCTTACCCTTGCAAGAGCTGACGCCTGACGGAACAGCTGCCGGTTATTATATCCGCCGTAGCCGTAATAAATTTCCTCGCCCTGACTGTGAAAGGCAAGGGCATGGCTGAAGCGTCCTGCACGGCATAGTGATGCGACAGCCCTGCTTTCAGGCTCGCTTTCCGGGTATTGTCCGCCCCAGCGTGTGGGTGAGGGAGAGCAGATTCCGCTTGCCTTTTCAAGCTCATGCAGAGTCTCCCAGTCTGCGTCAAAATTATGATTGATATCAACTCCCCGGGCATTTGCCTGCCAGTGCACGGTGTCGCCTGAACAGGCTTTATCCACCAGTGTGCGGTATTCTCCTGCGGCGGTGCTGCCGTGTATCTGTATCTCAACGCCGTCGGGATTTACGCAGGGGATGACCGCAAACCCCCGTCTGTTCAGAAGCGCTGAGGGGAATATGCCGTAAAGCATTGATGAGCCTTTTACTGCGCTGCAAAGGGTATCAAGGAATTTCAGCATTATGAGCGATGTGATCCATTCCATTCCGTGAAAGGCGGCAGCAAAAAGCACGCTGCTGCGGCGGTTGCCCACCGACAGCAGATCAAGCGGTCGGGCGCAGAGACTTTCTCCGATGGTCTCTCTCGTGAGAAACGGATATTTCAGAAGAAGTCCTCCGATTATGGCTTCTCTTGTGGTTTTGTCGCAGGGGCGGTGATACAGCTCGGTTATATCCATCTTTTTCCTCCGTGTAAATTGCAGCAGGACTTATTATTTCACAATAATAATATGCTGCCATGCAGAAATATATGTAAAAATGACCGTTGACAGAAGTATACATATTTCGTATTATTATATAAGGAAACACTGAATAAACATTGTTTTGAGTTTAAATGGCAGCCAAAGATGGCTCTACGTGGGGCTTCGGTCTCGCCTGCCGGCTCGGTCGGTGCTTCTGTCTTTGGCAGAGGTGTCCACCGGACACCCGCACCCCACACCCCAAACACCGATTAATAAATTAATCAGTGTTTCCATAAGTGAAATGCTGATCCGGATGTTACTCAGTGCCGGTTTGTTATCTTTCACCTGAATCCTTGAAACTTATTTTTGATTGATCTGATAATCACAGCAATGAAGCGAAATCTTATGCGTTTTCAGTCATTCTGTTACTCAGCCATAAGGTGTAGCTCTTCCTGCCCATCCCCCCGCCCCCCTTCCCGCCGGGAAGGGGGAGTTTTCAGGGGACGGCAGCAGTCGGGTACTGCCCTACTGCTGCCTGGATAAAATATAAACCAGACGGATCCAGGTTTCAGACCGGGCTTTGCAATGCTCCGGAAATACGGTTTTCTCAGCGTTTCTTTTAAAGAGGTGTTGATATGAATGCTGATGCGGACGGCAGTTTTATTTCCGTAATTTTTTCATGTGAAATGCGTGCAGTGCTCGTCAAGGCAGCGGTTTTCCTGCTTTCTGCCGGGCTTTGCTTTCTTTATTCAATGTTTATCGGCTGTGTGGGGACAGCTTCTCAGTCTGAGCTGAGAAGGCTTTCCGATCATGGCAGCAGAAAGGCTTTGCGTGCATTGGGCTTTGTTTCAGCTGAGGAAAAATACATAAGATATTCACGCTTCGGTCTTTGCTTTTTTTCAGCGATAAATGTCGTTAGCGGTCTTTTGCTGGGGGCTGTTCCTATGGCGGCGGCGCTTTGCAGTGCTTTCCCCTCAGGCAATGAAATACTTATCTGCTCGCTTTCCTTTGCAGCAGTCTTTACTTTGCTGATGCTTGTGCTTTTTTTATTCGGCTTTCTTCTGCCGGAAAAGTCAGGGGCTGCCGGGGCTGAAAAAACCCTTGAGGCAATGTCGGGGCTGTTCGGTTTCCTGAATGGTCTGGTGATGCCGCTGCCTGCTTTTTCCGACCTGCTTTCTGATATTATGCTCATCTCCTCGGGAAAAAATACAAAAAATGATACTAACCGCCGTGCAGAGGAGGAAATTCTTCAGATGGTGGACGAGGGAGAGGAAAACGGCGTTATCGAGGGCAATACAAAGGATATGATCGAAAATGTCTTTGAATTCGACGATACTGCTGTGGGTGAGATAATGACTCACAGAAAGGATGTTGTCGCAGTGAAGCTCGGGACAAGGATCACCGACGCTGCAAAAACTGCAATCGGAAGCGGCAAGTCCCGTCTGCCTGTTTACGGAGACGATATTGACGACATCGAGGGTATACTCTATGTCAAGGATCTGCTGAAATATGTCAGCACGGATGCTCCTGATGAGATCATCGGCAAGGATATGATAAAGGAGGCTGCCTTTGTTCCGGAGTCGAAAAGCTGCAGCGAAATGTTTGAATATATGACGGAAAATAAAACCCAGATCGCTGTTGTGGTGGATGAATTCGGCGGCACGGGCGGTATAATCACGATGGAGGATCTTATCGAGGCTATTGTCGGAAATATTCAGGATGAATATGACAATGAGGCTGACCGGATCAGCCAGCTTGATGAAAGAAGCTTCACGGTCGCAGGCTCCACATCTCTTGATGAGATAAGCGAGCTTACGGGGCTTGTGTTTGAGGATGAGGAAAACGATACCGTCGCCGGGATCATGCTCGACAGGATGGGTCATATCCCGAAAAACGGCGAGCATCCGTCCATCGTCATTAACGGCACACGCTTTACGGTGCAGCAGGTGGATGACAGGAGAATTTCAAAGGTTCTTGTGGTAAAGGCAAGACATGACGATAAGAAATAAGCTTTTTCGGACAGAAATAAGCTGTTTTTCGTCAGGATATTGTGACGGTTCTATAAAATAACAGCTGCGGCTTTGCAGGATCAGAATTTATTCTTGCTTTTTTTAGTGTGATATAGTATAATGTAAAAAGCTTATCGGCTGATTTTCGGCGGATGTTTAAAGGAGCACGGACTTGCTGAAATGCTCTGCGCCTGCTTCGGGGTCGTTCCCGGAGTGCGGCGGCTGCGGCAGGTCACGGGGCTTTTCGTCCGTATCAGATGAAAATAAAGGCACTGCCGCAAGGTGTGCCGCAAAAAAATTAGGAGGATTCCAGAATGATTACAGCAGGCGATTTCAGAAACGGTGTTACATTTGAAATGGACGGACAGGTTGTTTCAATTATTGAATTCCAGCACGTTAAACCCGGTAAGGGCGCAGCGTTCGTTCGTACAAAGATCAGAAATGTTATCACAGGTGCAGTGGTTGAAAAAACCTTCAACCCCAACGACAAGTATCCGACAGCTTTCATTGAGAGAAAGGATATGGAATATCTTTACAATGACGGCGACCTCTATTATTTCATGGACAATGAAACATATGAGCAGCTCCCGATCAATGCAGGCGTTCTCGGCGATAACTTCAAGTTCGTAAAGGAAAATATGGTATGTAAGATCATGTCCTACAAGGGAAATGTATTCGGCGTTGAGCCACCTACATTCGTTGAGCTTGAGGTAACTCAGACAGAGCCGGGCGTCAAGGGCGATACAGCTACAAACGTAACAAAGCCTGCTACACTTGAGACAGGCGCAGAGATCAAGGTTCCGATCTTCATCAACGAGGGCGACAGGATCCAGATCGATACAAGAACAGGCGAGTATATGTCAAGAGCCTGATTTTCCGCTTCGGAGGTAAATTTTTATGCAGCTTAGTGAAAAAGCAGCTTATGTGAAGGGTCTTATTGAGGGTCTCGGACTTGACCCCAAGGATAAGCAGACAAAGGTGTTCAAGACACTTTCAGATCTTCTTTGTGAAATGGCTGAGGAGATCAAGGAGCTTGAGCAGTGTTATGACGATGTATGCGATCAGGTTGACGGTATCAGCGAGGATCTTGCAGGTGTTGAGGATATTCTCGGCAGCGACAGCTATGAAAGCATAAGCTATGATTATTCTGATTCAGATGACGAGATGGCTTATGAGGTGACCTGCCCGACCTGCGGTAAAACAACTTATCTCAGCGAGGATTCACTGAATTCAGGCGTTATCAAATGCCCTTCATGCGCAGAGGTTCTTGAGCTTGGCTATGTTGAGGACGAGCTTGACGATACGGACGATACTGACGCAGAAAAGGAATAATATCTGACAAATAACGCAGGATCCTGCCTTTTGACGGGGTTCTGCGTCGTTTAGTTATAATAGCCGATTGTAAATGGGGGCGTACACCCCGCCAGACTCTTAAAAGTTTTGAAAAGCGGAAAAAATGTATAATTGTAAATACAAAAAACCGCATAAACAGAGTATTTTCTGACTTTTACAATCAGCAGATGTTTAGTTATAAAGGAGTGGGGATATGTTAATTAGTCTTTTACGCTCGGGCAGTGCTAATGTTATGACAGTTATAATGTATATACTGTCAACATTGCTGACGATCTTTCTTGTGCTGCCGCTGCATGAATGTGCCCACGGCTTTGTTGCACATAAGCTCGGGGACAATACGGCGAAAAGAGAGGGCAGACTGACGCTCAACCCGATGAAGCATATCGACTATGTTGGTGCGGCTCTGCTGCTGCTTATCGGCTTCGGCTGGGCAAAGCCTGTGCCGGTCAACCCCAGGAATTTTAAAAATCCCAAGGCAGGCATGGCTCTGTCGGCACTTGCAGGACCTGTTTCAAATCTTCTTGCGGCTGTCGCAGCAGGACTTCTCAGAAACGGACTTGCAGCGTTATGTGCAAACGGTATTCTTCCGCTTAATACCTTTATGGCATATGTTTTCGTATTTTTCCAGTTCCTTATTACCATCAATATCGGACTTGCGGTTTTCAATTTCATTCCGGTACCGCCGCTGGACGGCTCGAAAATACTTATGGCATTCCTGCCGGATAAGGCTATTTACTGGATAAATCAGAGACAGCAGTTCCTTTCAATGGGACTTTTTGTGGTGGTAATGCTCGGCGGACTCAACGGCATACTCAGCATTGCGGATAATTTTCTTTATGATATTATCTCATGGCTGACTTATCTGCCGTTTTCCTGGGCATTCTGATAACAGAGGAAATAAAGGTGGAAAAGCTTTCTTACAGACTTGATGCTTTTGAAGGTCCGCTTGACCTGCTTCTGCATCTGATCGAAAAACATAAACTCAATATCTATGATATAATGATCTCGGAGCTGCTCGATCAGTATCTTGAGCATATGCGCCTGATGCAGCAGCAGGATCTGGAGATAGCCGGGGAATTCCTTGATATGGCGTCAAGACTTGTGCAGATCAAGTCTGCCATGCTTCTGCCCAAGCCCGAGGAGGGCGAGGAAATGAAAAAGGAGCTTTCCGGTCAGCTTATTGAATACAGAAAATGCAAGATGATCGCAAAAACGCTCAGCGACGGTATAAGCTTTGACAGCTTCTGCCGGGAACCGTCAAAGGTCAGGGCTGATATGAAATATAAGCGAAGCCATGACGCAGGCATTCTGGTGGACGCTTATCTTGCGGCTGTGGGCAGGGGTAAGGAAAAAATACCGCCCTCAGAGGAAGCCTTCTCCGGTATCGTGAAAAGAAGGATAGTTTCCGTCAGCTCCAAGATAGTCGGCGTTATGAGAAAGCTGTGGAGCGGTAAGCGCGTCAGATATGAAAATGTCTTTGACGACGCTCAGGACCGCAGCGAGCTTGTCGCTACCTTCCTTGCCGTGCTTGAGCTGATAAAGGGCAAGCGTGTCAGGATAGAGGGCGAGGACGGCACTCTCCGCATGATCGGCGGAGACAGACATAATACTGATACATGACAGAAAACATTCAGAGCGCTGCTGACGAGTTTTTTTCACATGGTCTGATAGTGAAAAAGATCCTTCGCTTACGCTCAGGATGACAGTTGGGCGCTCAGGATGACAGTATCAGAAAAACCTATGTTGTTTTATAAGTACCTGAATCCGTAAAACTCATTTTTGGTTTATTCTGAAAGTCCCGGAGAGAATGCGTATTTTTATGCATTTCAGGGTAAATAGTAGCTCACCCGTAAGGTGCAGCTTTTCTCACC
>CACWVH010000110.1:0-4321 GCA_902764235.1 uncultured Ruminococcus sp. | reverse complement strand
TAGGGGACGGCGTCAGGCGGCGAATGCCGCCTGACGCCTAAATATAACAAAACCCGGAGAATATATCAAAATTCTTTTCGCCAATTTCACGGATTCAGGAAGTATAAATAACTTTCTTCGTGAGGGAAAATTATGAACGAAAAAAAGCTGAAAAGCGCAGCAGAAGCAATTCTTTTTGCCTGCGGAACGCCTGTCGGGACGGACAGGCTTGCCCAGACTCTTGAGATCGGGACAGACAAGGCAGAAGCACTGTGTATGCAGCTAAGGGAAGAATATGAAAAGCGTGAAAGCGGCATTCGTATCGTAAAGCTCGGCGGCAGCTTTCAGATGTGTACCACAGAGGAATATGCCGACCAGATACGTACAATAATGGATATCCGCAGGAATACTCCACTTTCTCAGGCGGCAAGCGAGGTGCTGGCTGTTATCGCTTACAATCAGCCTGTCACAAAGGCTTTTGTTGAACAGATCAGGGGCGTTGACTGCTCCGGTGTTGTAGCAAGCCTTATCTCCCGTCAGCTTATTGAGGAAAAGGGCAGGCTTGAGCTGCCCGGACGTCCGCTTGTATACGGTACCACTGAGCATTTTCTCAGATGCTTCAATATCTCATCCCTGGATGAGCTTCCTCCGCTTCCGGCCGACGATGACGGGGACAGTGATGACGCTCCCGGAAATGAGTCTGACGGCGGTGAGGAAAATTGAAGGCATTGCTGATTATCCTCGGCATAATTGCTTTTATTCTGATACTTCTGATGATACCTCTGAGGTTCAGCCTTGATTACGGCGAAAAAACGACCCTCAGAATCGGATATTTTTTTCTGAGCTTCAGGCTTTATCCTGCCAAGGGAAAAAAGCCGAAAAAGAAAAAGAAGAAACAGCCGGAAAAAAAGAAGGAAGAAAAAAAGCAGGAACCGGAAAAGAAAAAACCCAACAAGCTGAAACAGCTTCTTGACAAGCACGGAATAGATGGACTTACGGAAATTCTCAAGGAGGCGGCAAGGGTCGTTACAGAGCTTCTGGGCGGACTTGCAAAACATCTGTATTTCACAAGATTCAATATACGCATATGTGTTGTCGGAGATGACGCTGCGGATACTGCCGTGAAATACGGATATGTCTGTTCGGCTGTCTATCTGCCGGTGGCTGTTCTGTGTGAGCATTCTGTCATTAAAAAACACAGCGAGGATATCAGCGCAGGCTTTCTTGCGGAAAAGTCCGCAGCAGAGCTTGAACTGACAGCTAAGATAAGACCGCTGTTCCTGATACCTTTGCTGCTCAAGGCATTGATCGGGCTTGTGCGTATTGTGATGAAGCTGCGCTCGTGATGGCAATGTCATCAATTTAATAAAATTAAAAGTTTCGCAGGGGCCTTTTTAAAGGCTTGCGGTTTCCAAAGGGTGCGGGTGTCCGGTGGACACCGCTGCGTAGCAGCAGCACCGACCGAGCCGGCAGGCGAGACCCAGAGCCTTTGGCCGCACTCCGCAGAGTGCGAAATCCTTTGCAGGAGAATCCCTCCGCTATGGGAGAGTTGTAATATAATAAGTTGAAATATAATAATAAAATAAGGCGGTGCAGAAAATGAATGAACATCCAATTCAGGGTCTGATGGACACAACACTTGAAAAGATCAAGCAGATGGTTGATATCAACACTATCGTGGGAGACCCTATCGTTACACCCGACGGGACAACTATCATCCCGATCTCAAAGATCGCTTACGGCTTTGCGTCAGGCGGTTCGGAATTTGGCAATAAGCAGCAGCCTGAGGCTAAGCTTTTCGGCGGCGGCGGCGGTGCCGGAGTTACGATCAATCCTGTGGCATTCATCGCAATAAGCCACGGTGATGTAAAGCTGCTGAATATCACAAACGGCACAAATGAAATGGCTGTTGCCCTTGTGCCGGAGCTTATCGACAAGATCTCAGGGCTTTTCAAAAAGGAAAAGCCAAAGGAAAACAAGACTGAAAGCTCAGACGAGGGTCTTACAGATCCCGGAGTCTGAGCAGGCTCATAATGACCCTGTCCCTGCATATAATTTATAAATACCGGAAATAATACCGTTTATAAATGTGTAAAGGGGAGGGTCTTTTGCTGTTAAGGAAAATTTGCATTGCTCTTACGGCTGCTGCGCTTTGTCTGTTGCCCTGCGGCTGTGCTGACAGCGGCAGGGATGCTCAGGAAAGTATCGCAGGTGCGGCTGTGAATACAGAGGTGTCTGCGGCTTCGGATGTGTATGTCGATGGTCTGAGTGATAATGCCCGTGCCTGTATCGTTTACTGTGCGGATAATTCTCAGGTGCTATACGGACATGATATACACGAAAGACGGGCGATCGCAAGCATAACAAAAATAATGACAGCTCTGATCTGCCTTGAATATGCCGCTGCAAACGATAAGGCTGTCTGCATCACGCCTGATATGTATGCGGAAGGCTCAAGTATGTATCTGCACGAGGGTGATGTCATAAAGCTCAGCGAGCTTGTCAAGGGGATGCTTGCGGTTTCCGGAAATGACGCCGCCAATGCTGCGGCTGTGGCTGTTGCCGGAAGTGCTGAAAAATTTGCACAGCTTATGAATGAAAAGGCAAGACAGCTGGGAATGAAGAATTCCCATTTCGTGACTCCCTCCGGCCTTGACAGCAAGGAGCATTATTCAAGCGCTTATGATATGGCTCTGCTTTGCTCATATGCCATGGAAAACGAACGCTTCCGCTCCTTTGTTTCGCAGAAAAGCCTGAGCGCTGAATATATCTCTCCGCAGGGAAAGGTGCAGACCCTTTCCAATCATAATAAACTTTTGTCCCTGTGCGAGGGCTGCGTGGGGATAAAAACAGGCTTTACCAAAAAAGCCGGAAGAACGCTGACCTCCTGCGCAGAGCGTGAGGGGGTAAGGCTTATCACAGTCACGCTTGATGACGGTGACGACTGGAACGATCATTGCAGGCTTTATGATAAATGCTTTTCTCTTGTGGAAAAGGTCATGCTGTGTACAAGGGGCAGGTCGATCAGCGTTCCGCTTGTGGGCGGGGAAAAGGAAAGTATATTGCTTGTCCCTGAAAGGGATCTTTATGCCGTGATCAGAAAGGATGAAAAGGAAAAGCCGGAAGAGGTGCTTTATGCACCCGGATTTATATATCATCCTGCGGTCAGCGGCAGAAAATACGGGAAGATACAGTTTACTCTCGGAAACAGGGTCATCGCACAGTGCAGCCTTGTGCCGGAGGAGGATCGTTAAAAAGGACTGGTGAAAATGGAAAAGGATAATAATAAAATAAGACTTCAGAAAATTATCGCTGATGCAGGAATTTCTTCAAGAAGAAAGGCAGAGGAGCTGATAGAAAGAGGTGCTGTTACTGTCAACGGAAGAAGAGCATCACTCGGCGATAAGGCTGACCCCTTCAAGGACAAGATCACTGTGGCAGGCAGGGAGATCACTCTCAGAAGGGACGCTAAAAAATACTATATCATGCTTCACAAGCCCAGGGGCTTCATAACCACAATGAACGATGAGGGCGGAAGAAAATGCGTTGCAGAGCTGGTTGACGATATCCCGGCGAGGCTTTTCCCGGTGGGCAGGCTTGACAGAGAATCCGAGGGTATGCTGCTGATGACAAATGACGGCGAATTTGCAAATATGATAAGCCATCCGTCAACACATTTTCCGAAAACATACCGTGTGACCGTGCGACCCAGAATAACAGAGGAACAGCTTACAAGGCTTACCACAGGAGTTATCGTTGAGGGCAGGATGTCAATGCCGGCAGGTGTTCATGTCATTAAATCTGAGCAGGACAGAACTGTGCTTGAGATCGTGCTTGAGGAAGGAAGAAACAGGCAGATCAGAAAAATGTGTGAGGCTGTCGGACTTGAAACGGCAAGACTCAAGCGTATTGCCATCGGACCGCTCAGGCTTGGGATGCTCCAGCCCGGAAAATGGCGTGAGCTGAAGCCTGAGGAAATGAAAAGCATTGCCTCGTATCAGAAAAAGCTCAGGGCGAAAAACCAGACTCAGGCTCAGCAGCAAAGGGCAGAGGAAAGAAAGCGCAGAAGCAGAGGATGAAAATATACTGAACGATTGGATCCGTGTTTTGATCTATTCAGGCGGCAGGGGTACGCAGTACCCCTGCCGCCGTCCCTTAAAGTCTCCCCCTTCTCTTTGGGAAGGGGGACGGGGGGGATGGGCAGAAAAACTACACCTTACGGGTGAGCACCTGAATGACTGATAACCTGAATCCGTGAAATTGAATTAAATCGTTTTTTTAAACCTTCCGGGTTTTCATTTTAGTTAGGCGGCAGGCGCCCGAAGGAAGTGCCCTAGGGGTG
>CACWVH010000109.1 GCA_902764235.1 uncultured Ruminococcus sp. | reverse complement strand
CCTTCCCAAAGGGAAGGGGGAGACTTCAGGGGACGGCGGCAGGCGTGCTGCGCACGCCTGCCGCCTGGCTGAAATGAAAACCCGGAAGGTTTAAAAAAAAGATTTAATTCAATTTCACGGATTCAGGTTATAATTTATTCCAAAAAATGGAAAAACGCTTCTGATACAAAGGTCAGAAGCTGTTTTTCCATTAAAGAGGTATCATATTATGTTTTTTGCAAAATGACAATTACACAAGAGCTGCCAGCGTGACGCGACCGGAGGAAGTGCCCTTGGGGTGCTGGACTCTTGATTCACGGCTTAGTCAGTATAAAATTGTTTTTCGGGTACCGCCATACTTTTTCAGCCTGAACTGCTGACATCATTCTGCTTTAAAAGTCCCAGAATTATTTTACACTAACAGAGCTGCGCCGAGAGCTTCGCACTGTGCTGACGCATCGTCATCGGGTGCATCATTGCAGATAACACTGTCGCAGGCAAGAACTGCTCCTGCTTTTTTGCAGCTATCCTCCCAGTTTCTCATCCATTCACCGTCACCCCAGCCGTATGAGCCGAAAAGTGCTATTTTCTTGCCGTTGAGCTTATCTGTCAGTGAGCTGAACATCGGCTCAAACTCTGTATCCTCAAGCTCCTCAGTTCCCATTGACGGGCAGCCGAAAGCAACAGCGTCAAAACCGTCCATAGCATCCTTGTCAAATTCTGAAGCTGTGAAAAGCTTTGTTTCTGCGCCCTTGTCAGCTGCTCCCTTCAGAACGGAATTTGCCATTGCCTCTGTATTTCCTGTTCCGCTCCAATAAACTACTGCTATCTTACTCATAATAAAAAACCCTTTCTTTATATATATTTTAAGCTCATTCCAGAGCTTATCGGCTATTTCTGTGATTCTGTTTTCTCAGAATCCTGCCGCAAGCCTTTCAAGCTTACAGCCCTTTGAAAAAAGCGAGCAGCAAAGATCTGTGCAGCGTCTGTATTTATCGAAAAGGCGCATTGCCTTTTCTGCATCGCCGTATACCTTCCAGCAACCGACACATTTACAGCCTTCATCCTTATGCTCGATAAAGCCGCAGACATCCTCCGGAGGATATCCCAGGAAAAGACCTATCTCATGCGGAAAGCTGCTGCATTCACGGATACGCCTTACAAGATGGGCAACGCAGCGGTCTGTGCTTTTACAGCAATAGCCCCGCTCACTGAGGATCCTCTTTGCTGTTTTATCCCTCAGATCCTTTTTCAGCCTTGAAGGACGGTATACATATATAAGCGTGCCACCGTTATGCTGTCTCAGCGGCAGAACACGCAGACCCTTTGATGAAAGCCTGAGATTCATGCTTTTCAGATATTCGTGCTCATCCTTTTTGCTTTCAAAACGGCAGGTGAAGATATTTCCTGTTTTTATTCCGAGTATTGTCGGTGAACAATGCTTTACAATAATTTCCTCTGACATAGCTGCCCTCCTTTCCTGTTTCTTTTATTAGCTGATTGTAAAAGTCGAAAATCATCTGTTCATGCGGATTTTGGTATTAAAAATTTTATATTTTTCTCCGCTTTTCAAAGCTTTTCGGGTTTTGGCGAGGTGTCCGCCCGCCTGCGGCGGGCGGACGATATTTCACCATTTTACAATCTATTAGCTGATTGTAAAACAGATAAACTCTTTGATTTATGCGGTTTTTTATTTACATTTTTAAAAGTCTCTCCGTATTTCAAAGATTCTCATTTTTTTGGCGGACTGCCTTTCGCCATTTTAAAATCGGCTGTGTTTCTTTTATTATTTCCCGGAAGCTCATCCGGCATACTGCTCAAGTATATTTCTGAGCGCAGCCTTTGAGCTTGTATGTGAACGTGCGACCGGAATGCTCAGGTTCTTAGCTCCTTCAAGCGCACATCTTACCATCTTGTGGGAAATCGTATTTGTAAACAGCACAAGAAGATCCGGACTTCCTATATTCTGCAGTCCTCTGCTCATCTTGGGATAGATTTTTGCCTTGCAGTTATATGCCTTGCATAGCTCCATATATTCTCTTACCATACATTCATTTCCGCCGACTATTACTAAACTCATATTTACCTTCCTTTCACTGTTAGAGTTATCTAACCTTATCCCTTTAAACTGACGCTGATCTATAAAGAACCAGCGTCATATTTGATCTGACATTTTTCAATTTATGTCGATTAGTCTTATCTAACCAATATTAGTTTAATACATCTTACCGCTTTTGTCAAGCTTTTTTTGTACCTGAGCTGCCGGCAGCGTGACGCGCCCGGAGGAAGTGCCCTTGGGGTGCTGCACCCTTGATTCACGGCTTAGTCAGCCTAAATAGTTTTTCTCGGGTACCGTCATGCCTTTTCAGCCTGAACTGCATCAGAATTATTATCCAACTGCTGATTGCCAATTTTACACATAGGTTGTAGTGAAACACAGATTAATCCATCAACCGGCGTTTGTATGTGCAGACGCAGCCCCACACAGAGCCATTCCCGATTTCCTTACAGACCGCAAAATGCAATTTATTCAGCATTTCTCTGGTATCATTCAATATCCTTGATAGCCTCATTCATAGCTATTCTTCTTATTCTTCTCATTTCGAGAAGGTACGCTGCAAGAAAGCATAAGCAGCCGATTGCAGCCATTTCAGGATAAATTTCAGGAGCAATAAAGAAGGACACCCAGCCGTTATAATTCTGCATCACGGCAAAATATAAATATTTCATAAGAAGCCCGAGAAGCGGAATACTTACTGCCATAGATATAAGTACGACCGCACCTGTGGAGAAATTGTAAAGACCGGATATTTCATTGCTTTTGTAGCCTAAGATTTTCAGCACGGATATAGACCTTGAATTGCGCTCGGTTATCATCTTTGAAAGAATATATATCATGAGTATATATACCGCTATCGCAAAAATTGCAAACAGCTTTACAAAGCCCACAGAATTTTCAAGCTGATCTGCTGAATTTGTAAGATCATTTCTTCCGATAACCGCAGCAATGTAATTTTTATCAATATCGTCAAGCTTTTTATCTGAAAAATAACCTGTAAAATAGTCATCGTCCTCATCAAATGTCGTGCGGAAATTATCAAGACTCATAAATACACACAGCGAAGGCGGATAATCATATATCTCCCCAACCTTCAGCTCATATTTCTGACTTGAGAATCTTTCGGAGAAAGTAACGGTATCCCCCGGGTGAATATTATATTTTTCACTATATGCAGATGAAAAGGCTATTTTCCCGTCAGAAAGATCAAGACCACTGACATATTTTGAGCCGTTGGATATACCATATATGGAAATATCCTCGCCGTTTTCATTTGTCAGGCTGTACAGTGCGAATTTTTCAGCAGAGGAATCCTTTGTTTTTGCCTGAGCCTTCAGTATATACTGATTTTCAGCGATCATATTATCAAGTATGACATCCTTGAAATTACTGAGCAGCGGTGTCCAGATAAGACTGAACATCAGCAGCAGATTTGCAAATAAAATACCTACGAATAATACAATATATGCCTGATAATTTCTCAGTATTATCCTTGTTCTGAATCTGAGTGTAAAGCCTCCGGCTTTCAGCGGCAGACTACCTGAGCTTTTATTCTTTTTCAGCTCCCTGCGCAGAAACTGCAGAGGCGGAAGCGATATAAGCCTTACAAGCATGATTACTTCAATAAGCAATACTATTGCGGCAGGCACAAAGGTCGTAAGCAGAAGCGCCTCGGCATTTATCTGCGGAACATACGCCGGAAATGAATAAGAGCCGTAATACATGGAGGCACAAACATCATTCATAAATGTATATCCGAGAACATTTCCCAGCAGTGCAGCCACAAGTGTCATAAAAACCGGTATTATCATATAATGTCCGATCAGCTCTCCGCGGCGGTAGCCCGATGCACGAAGTGTACCTATGACTCCGGCCTCCTGTTCAACAGTGCTTTTGGTTGTAATAGCTGTCGCAAGGGCAATTACAGCGATAGTGATATACAGCAGCCACATTACAATGATCTTGTCTCCACCCACATCCTCTGTTGCCATATTTATCGCAGAGTTTGAATCAGACGGAATAAAATCCGTCAGCGTCGGCGGCATATCCTCCTCGCTTATATCAAGATCAAAGCTTTTCAGGTTTCCGCTGAGCATTGCACTGAGATATGCCTGTCTTATTGCCTCTGTGATCTCCTGTGAACGGTCGGACAAAGCATTCATAAGCTTTTCAGCCTTATCATGCTTTGTATCCTCGTCAAGTCCTCTGTCGTTATATACCCATGCATAATTGTATTTTATGCCCGTATCGTCAAGACTGTCAAAGCCTTCATCAGTCATAAAGCCAACACAGAAGGTCAGCGCATCAAACATGAAATCAGTATTATTTTTATAAAGCGAGGTATAATCAGGCGCTGTGCTGAAGCCTGTAACTTTGAAATCTCTGCCGTCTATATTTATTTTGTCGCCTATGGAAATATCATTATTCCGGGCATACAGTCTGTCAACAGATATTTCATTTTCCTTTGCAGGCTCCTGTCCGCTGTACATCTCTACCAGATCAACCTTGTCACGAAGCTTATACAGCCTCATAACATTTCCGTTTTCAAGGGTCTTGTCCTTATAGAACAGCTCATATACCTTTGCGTTATTCTTCTCAACAGTTTTTGTCAGCTCGCTGTCGATCTTCTTATCAAAGGTAAAATGACCATCCTCAGTCACCGCCTTTTCATAATTCTGCGAAAGCCGGTAAGAAAGACTTCCTGTCGCTATAAAATAACCTGAACAAAAGCCGATTGTCAGAGTCAGAAACAGGAACAATGCAATATTTTTTCCAAGATTTCGTCTGAATTCACGGGGAATTCTTTTATAAAGAGGATTTTTCATAATGTCCTCCCTTACCAGTCAAGCTCTTCAACAGGAGTTCTTGCTTCATTTGTCTTATTGCTGCGTATCGAACCGTCACGAAGCTTTATGACCCTGTCAGCCATACTTTTCAGAGCATCATTATGAGTTACCATAATCACAGTATTGCCGCAGGTCCTGTTGACCTCTTCAATAAGCTTCAGAATATCCTTTGAGGTCTTGTAGTCAAGTGCGCCGGTCGGCTCATCGCAAAGCAGAATCTCAGGACGCTTGATTATTGCTCTGCCGATGGATGTACGCTGCTGCTGTCCGCCGGAAAGCTGATTCGGCATTTTATCCCGATGCTCCCAGAGCCCGAGCATATTAAGCATTTCATCGAGCTTCATCGGGTCATCACTAAGATATGCACCGACCTCAATATTCTCCTTGACGGTCAGATCAGGAACAAGGTTGTATGCCTGAAAAACGTAGCCAAGATGCTTTCTTCTGTACTGTGAAAGGCTTTTTTCACGCATATTGCCAAGCTTTTCTTCTCCGATATATATATTGCCTTCATCTGCGGTTTCTATACCGCCTATTATATTAAGCAATGTGGATTTGCCTGAGCCGGACGGTCCTAACAGCACACATATACTTCCGCTTTCGATCGTACAGCTGATCCCCTTGAGCACCTCCGTCCTGTTTTCTCCGATGCCAAAGGACTTATGTATATTTTCGAGCTTCAGTTCCATATTGATCCTCCTTTTACAGTTTTTCAGCCTCATAATCAGACTGAACTTCATAGATATTTTTTATTAATATCAGAACAAATTTCTGAAAGAGTAATACTTGTTAGATATCTTTAACCAGTTTAATACATCTTATTATATTTGTCAATAGCTATAATTACTTATGATTAACCAAATCAGCATGAATAAATAAATAATTTATAAAACCATCATATTATTATTGAATTTGACAGTTAGATATGTTAAAATCTTTTAAAGAAAAAGGATAATCAGGAAAACGCTGAATAAACCTGATCTACGGCTCTGTAGCAAGCTGTCACCAGGCTGCCATTCGGTTTTATCCGTACCAGAAACCGATCTGAAAGCGGATCAGCGTTTTCCAGAATTAAAATTCAATAAAAGGAGTTGCCTATTTATGAAATTAAAAAAAGTATTCGCTGTACTGCTTTGTTCAGTCCTGACATTTTCCTTTGCAGGCTGCTCAAACAATAATACAGGTAATGAAAACAGCTCTCAATCCGCTGAAACCAGTACCGCAAAAGAAGATACCTCCTCAGACAGTGTTGCAGAGGAAGTAAGTATGCCTGAGCTTGATATCGATCCGGAAATGCAGAAGCAGTTTGAGGAAAAGATCGACATGGAAAAGCTGGGACCGCTGACAAAATATGCTGTCCAGATGATGGAAAACAAGACCCTTGATGTAAAATTTGATGTCGTGCAGCTCAAAGATGAAGAGGAAAGCAAGACATCAAAGGAAGCTGATGCTTTTGATATGAGTGCACTATCCGAGGAAATAACTGCACATATTATCAAGAATGAAAACAAGGATTATCGTATCAAGCTTGATCTTGGTCTGTTTTCCTTTGATCTTCTGAAAAACAAGGACGGCACATTTTCTGTAAATAAAAAGACAAGGTCATATCAGAAGCTTTCAGAGGTAAGCGAGGCTTCAGCCCAGACCTCTGCCGAGACATCAAAGGAAGTTGAAAATGCCGTAAACAGTCTCAAAGGCATGACAAACGGTATGTTTGACAGCTTTGATACCGATCAACTGATACAGGATACAGGCGAAAAGGAAGTTACCTACAATGGTGACGGCAAGGAAACCTATGAAGAAAATGAATACAAATATGAAAGCTATACCGTAAAGGAAAAGCCTTTTGAAAAATCTGCGGCTTCATCTGATTCCTCAGCCAAGGAAACCTCTGAAAGCCAGAAGGAAAGAACTGTCAATGTAAAGGTTTATTTCGGCGACGATAATATGATGAAGCTTATCCATATTGAAAGTGACGATCAGAAATTCGATTTCGTTTTCAATACCTTTACAACAGAAATAGATCCGGATGATCTTGTGATACCGGCAGAATATGAAGAAAAACAGGAAAGCAGTATTGATCTTTCTGACCTTGATATTTCACTGCCGGATATATCCTCACTGAACAGCTGATGTGTACAGGAACTGCCTGCACCTGTTTCTCAAAATACAATGTAAAATCGAGTAGGAGGCTGCCCATTAGTTGAGCAGCCGACCTCTCACACCACCGTGCGTACCGTTCGGTACACGGCGTAAGGGTAGTTTGAGTGCAGT
>CACWVH010000108.1 GCA_902764235.1 uncultured Ruminococcus sp. | reverse complement strand
TATTACTATTGCATTTTTATGAAAGTTTAATTATAATAGTAATGCTGAATAAAAAAATAGCTGGTAGAATGGCTATTCATTATTCTGTATTTTAACAGATCCGGAGGAATAAAAAATGATAAGAGAAATTTCAGACGCCGTAAAATATATCGGCGCAGATGATCCAGACCTTGACCTTTTTGAAAGTCAGTATGAGGTTCCTGATGGAATGTGCTATAATTCATACGTTATACTTGATGAAAAGATTGCCGTTCTCGATACAATCGATGAAAGAAAGACTGACGAATGGTTTGACAATCTTGACAAGGTACTTGCAGGAAGAACACCCGATTATCTTGTTATCAGCCATATGGAGCCTGACCATGCTGCAAATATCGCAAAGGCTGCTGAAAAATATCCCGGCATGAAGCTTGTGGGAAACGCCAAGACCTTTGCAATGCTGCCCCAGTTCTTTGAAATGGATACAGACGGCAGAACAGTCACTGTCAAGGAGGGCGAAAGCATTTCCCTCGGCTCACATAAGCTTACATTCTATATGGCGCCGATGGTACACTGGCCCGAGGTCATGGTGACATATGAGGAAACAGAAAAGATACTTTTCTCTGCTGACGGCTTCGGAAAATTCGGCGTAATGGACGCTGAGCCGGACGACTGGGCGTGCGAAGCAAGAAGATATTATTTCAATATCGTCGGCAAATACGGTGCACAGGTACAGGCACTTCTGAAAAAGGCTGCTCAGCTGGACATTCAGACCATTTGTCCGCTTCACGGTCCGATACTCAGCGAAAACCTTAGCTATTATATAGGACTGTATGACACATGGAGCAAATACGAGCCTGAAACAGACGGAATTTTCATCGCCTACGCTTCTATTCACGGTCATACAAAGGAAGCCGCACTCAGACTATACGATATTCTCAGGTCTAAAACTGATCTTCCCATCGCAATTTCCGATCTTACAAGAAGCGATATGCACGAGAACATTGAGGATGCATTCCGTTACAGCAGAATGATAATGCTTGCCTGCTCCTATGACGGCGACATTTTCCCGCCTGCAAACGATTTCCTACATCACCTGAAGATCAAGACCTATCGCAACAGAAAGGTTGCTATCGTTGAAAACGGCTCATGGGCGCCGTCTGCCGGAAAGGTTATGAGAGCGTATTTTGAGGGCATGAAGAATATTGAAATAAGTGATGTAAGCGTTACAATAAAATCATCCCTCAAGGCTGAGAATATTGCACAGCTTGAGGCACTCGCTGATTCAATGCTCTGATAAAGCACAGTTATAAAATCACTATCCACAACTTTAGTAATAATTTTATATTTTTATAAAACGAAGGGATGCAGGGGGCGATTGGAAAGCCCCCTGCAAAAAATGCTTTCAAAATACATACTTTTTTAAATTGTAGACAGTAGTTATAAAATAACAAAGTAACGGCTGACCCACAGTATCATGCACTGTGTGTCAGCCGTTTTTCTGTCAATTTCTTATTCATAGAGCAATAGCGTCAACTTAAGATTTTATAGTTTGCTGCCTTGCGGCAGCAAGACAGCTTCCTTCATGACCAATGCAAGGGGACGCCCTCTTTCCCAGGGCGTCCCCTCTCAAAAAACAGTCCACCGGACTGTTTTTTGATTCACCCCTTGCCGAGGGATTGAATTCAGGAGATTTCGCCGACTGCGGTCGGCGACCAGGGTCTCTGTCCCTGGACCCCGCAAGCCTTTGAAAAGGCTTGCGCGAAACTTTAAATTTTGTTAAGTTAACACCATTTATTCATAGACAAGCCCGATCCTGATAGTCTTTCTGTCTGGACTTTTCAGGTTTTTGAAGGAATATGCGTTTAATTTATTACCGTTGTCAATATAATCATTCGCACGTCTTGCAAGCTCGCTGAGCTTGTCTGCGTCATTGCCGAGAAGATACTCTGTAAAATCATCATATGAAAGCTCATCCCCGACCATGAAATATACCCACTGCTCTCCTTTTTCCGCCTTATTGTAAATAATCCCTGCAATGGAATCATCAGTGCTGCTGTCAACAGAATTCAGGATCAGCCCCTCAACATTATAATAGCTCATTTCGTTTGAGCTGCACTGAGGAAGGAAGAAATTATAGCTGAAATTATCAGTATAGGTCTCCTCACTGAGCACAGGATCAATTACATGATCCGCCCTTATCCTGTCATCGCTGAGATTGAAGAAATCATAGCTGTACCCTTCGTCATCGTCATCCCAGGTCGCATCAAGATGATACCAGTTTTCTCCGATGCTTACAAGGTTCCACATATGACGCTCCGATTCTCCCTCACCTCTTACCGTAGTTGTTTCAACTCCGGCAAGATTCAGCAGAAGCATCATTGCCTTTGAATATCCCTCGCAGACCGCCTGACCGTCCACGATCGCACCGTATGTGGAAAAATACTGCCAGCCGTCCTCAAGCGATGTAACATCCTTATTATAGCTGCATTTTTCAAGCAGCTTGTCATGGAGCTTACGCTCCCTTTCATATTTTCCGTCCTCGGCAGTAATACACGAAAGCATCTCTTCAATGCCCTTGTTGAGCTTATTTATGCAAAGCTCGCACTGATTGCCTGAAAGGACTGAATAACATTCAACATAGGTCCTGTTATCCTCGGTATAATATCCAAAATAATTATCCATCCAGAATATCTGAGGATTGTCATAAAGAAAGGCATTTATCGCTGTATTGATAGCGCTGGATTCCATTTCAGCACCAGTCACCTCAACAAGCTCGGTCTTATACCTTCCCCTTTCGTCCACTTCATCAGAGATTCTGTAAACGCTGTCATTAAGACATTCGTAAAGATATTTCTCATTTTCATCAGTAAGAGCCTCAAAGCCCTTGCTTGAAATTTTCTCACTTTCCCCGTCATAAGAAGCCAGTGATTCGCTGTCGATCCTGCTGAAATCAGACGAGCTCTCATTTTTCTGCGGAGTAATCTCTATTCCCTGAACAGAATCCTTGACTTCAGTCTTTTTCTGCGTTTTTTTCAAAACATACATTGTTCCTGTCACCGCAAGCACTCCGACAAGCACCAGCAAAACAAATGCCAGAAAACCCGACAAGGCCTTTTTCATTTTTCATCACCCTTATAAATCATCCGGCTGCACAGCAATACGGCACACATCCGGATCAACACAAAACAAGCCGCAGCAAAAACGGCAGGCGTACCCTTTTATTCCCTTTATATATAAGGAATCACTGAATAAATCACGCCTGACGGCTCAGTGCTTCCACGATTTCTAATTATTACCATATATTCATCCAGCTTCTTACTGTCTTTTGGCGTTATTATGCTTTGCACCCTGTCTTTTTCCGCCCTGAAGCTGGTAGTTTTTCAGACTTTCACGGGTCTTTTTAAGATCGGCAAGATTCTTTGAAAGCTCCTCGTCAGCCTTTTTCATTATACCCTCGATATATACATTTGCAGCGCCCTTTATCTCGGAAGCCTGCTTGTCTGCATTTGCAATGATATCAGCAGCCTGCTGATTAGCTCTTGCAACGATCTCGCTCTGCTGAACGAGAGCTGCTGCTCTTTCCTCAGCCTGTCTGACAGTATTTCTGGCTCTTTCGTCAGCCTGCTGTGACATAACCTTGGAGCGGTCCTCAGCCTCCTGAACTATACGCTCTGCCTCAGCCTTTGATTTATTAAGTATGTTTGTACGGTCTGCCGCAATACTTTTTGCCTGCTTCAGCTCAACAGGGAGATTTGATCTCATATCGTCTATGATCTCCTTGATACGCTCGGTATTGACAACAGTTTTTCCTCCGCTGAGGGGAAGAGTAAATGCCTCATCTACGATTTCCTGAAGCTCGTCTATAAGCATTTCGATTTTCATTTTAAACTACTCCTTTGTCTTATTCTTAATAATATTTCATCGTGAACGATTTCCGGAACAAAAGGAGAAATATCTCCTCCTAAAAGTCCTACCTGTTTTACTATGCTTGAGCTGAGGTACATATGCTCTGAGCTTGTCGTCAGAAAGACGGTCTCAATTTTATTATTGAGCTTGTTATTCGTCAGAGCCATCTGAAACTCATATTCAAAGTCGGACACTGCACGCAGTCCCTTGACTATCACATCAGCATCATGCTTTGCTGCAAAGTCAACGAGAAGTCCGTCAAAGCCGACTATCTCAACATTTGGTATATCTCCCACTGTTTTCCTGAGCAGATCAGTCCTTTCCTCAATGGTGAACCAAGGCTTTTTTTCCACGTTGACAAGCACGCCCACGACCACCCTGTCAAAAATGCCTGCTGCTCTTTTGATAATATCTATATGACCGTATGTAACCGGGTCAAAGCTGCCCGGACATATCGCTGTTTTCATCTGAACACAACCTTTGCCTGCGGGAAAATATCACGGTGCAGATCTGATGATAATGCAGCGCAATGCTCCCTGAGTTAATTATTCATCTTTTTTATAAACGCTTATTATTATTTTGCCGTATCTGTAATTTTTCCTCAGCGAAAGCCCTCCTGCCTTTTCCGGCAGCTGTTCCTCTCCGGGATGCTCACAGATCACGATACCGTTTTCGCTGACAGCCTTATCCGCAGCGGACAGCGCCTTCTCAAGAAGCCCCGTCATATACGGCGGATCAAGAAAGATGATATCGAAGCTTTTCTGCGAAGCAGAAAGATAGCTCACTGAATCAGCCTGAACTGTCACAGCACTGTCGGAAGAAAAGCCGCATATCTCTATATTCTTTTTCACCACTGACAAGGAGCGGCGGCTGCTGTCAACAAAATAAGCCCTCCGTGCTCCCCTGCTCAGAGCCTCAAGTCCCATCTGCCCCGAGCCTGCGAAGGCGTCAAGAAAGGTACATCCCTCAACATCGAATTGTATGATACTGAAAACCGCCTCCTTGACCACATCAGTAGTAGGTCTGACGTCATTTCCTGTGGGGGATTCCAGTTTTCTTCCTCTTGCCGAGCCTGTAATAACTCTCATATGATTATTCCCTTTTCATTTCCTGACACGAATTATAATATTATGGCAGGAAAAATATTCCTGCACACAGTTATATATTATAATTATCCGTAAAAACGCACCAATTGTCAATACCTTTTCCCGATTTGTTTCCATTTTTCAGAGATTTTTTCAATTATCCCGGTTTTCGCCGTTATCGTCACGATGAAAATGGTTATACACAGCTTCCGCTGCCGGCAGGTTCATTCCTGCTGCCCCGAGCAGCTCCTCGACCTCTGCCTGACGTATACGCTTTATAGACTTGAATGTAGTCATAAGTGATTTTGCTCTTGCAGGACCTATTCCTTCAATTTCCGTCAGAGAAGTGCTGAAGGCTCTTTTGCTGTGCTTCTGTCTGTGATAGCCTATTGCAAAGCGGTGTACCTCGTCCTGTATCGTTGAGACGAGGGTAAATGCCTTTCTTCGTGAATTAATCGCTATCTCATGTCCCTCATCAGTGATAGCCCTTGTGCGGTGATGATTGTCCTTTACCATACCGAAAAGCGGTATATCAAGACCGTATTTTTCAAGCACCGGACGAACAGCCGATACCTGTCCCTTACCTCCGTCAAGAAGTATCAGGTCGGGCAGCTGACCGAAGCCGATACCGCTGTCGGGATTTTTATAATATTCCTTGATGCGTCTTTCCATTACCTCATTCATCGAGCCGTAATCATCCTGACCCGTAAAGCCTTTTATTTCAAAGCGGCGGTAAGACTTTTTGAAGGGTCTGCCGTCCTTGAAAACTACCATTCCTGCCACATTATCACTGCCTGCATGATGGGAAATATCGTAGGATTCTATAAACCTCGGGGTCTTTTCAAGACCTAAAAGCTTTGCAAGCTCGTCAAGGGCAGTCAGCTCATGTCCGAGGTGCCCGTGGCTTTGCGCAAGCCTTTCAGCTGCGTTTTCACGGCTCATCTCAACGATCCTCATATTATCGCCCTTCTGAGGGAGCCTTATCCTGACAGCCTTTCCTCTTTTTTCGCTCAGCCATTCGCTGAGAAGCTCACTGTCCTCAGCCTCGCCGTCAAGGGAGATAACAGGCGGAATGTTTTCTCTCATTGTATAATACTGCTGTATGAATTCACTCCTCATAGCTTCAAGTCCGGGATTTTCCCCCACATCCTTTATGAGGAAATCCTCTTTATCATAAAGCCTGCCCCCCTGAAAGCGTATCACCGCAAAGCAGGCGTCACCCTTCTCAACAGCGAGACCGATAACATCCTGTTCCTTGACGGATGCGTCAACCACATTCTGCTTTTCAGTTATCCTCCTGACTGCGCTTATCCTGTCCCTGAGCTTTGCTGCAAGCTCGAATTCAAGGTTTTCCGCTGCCTCATTCATTTTCTCAGTCATAAGCCTTATGCTGTCGCTGTCACCGGAGCGCAGGAAGCTTATCGCACTGTCAACGCTTTCATTATAATCCCGGAGGCTTATCTTTCCTGCGCAGGGAGCGCTGCACTGCTTTATATAGTAATTCAGACACGGTCTGCCCTTTCCGATATCACGAGGAAAAACCCTTGAGCAGGACGGCAGCCTGAAGATCTTCAGAGCCTCATCCACAGCATTTTTCGCATACCATGCGCTCATATAGGGTCCGAGATATTTTGCGCCGTCATCCTTTTGCTGCATCTCAAAGCTTATCCTTCTCCACTCACCGGAGGAAATGCGTATATAGCTGTATCCCTTGTCGTCCTTGAGCAGGATATTATATTTCGGCTTATGCTGTTTTATAAGGCTGCATTCAAGCACAAGCGCCTCAAATTCGCTTGCGCAGATTATATAATCAAAATGGTCGACATTTGCCACCATCTGCCTTACCTTTTCAGGATGATTCTTATCAGAGCCGAAATACTGGCTGACCCTGTTTTTCAGAGCCTTTGCCTTACCTATATATATTATCTCATCACGGATATTTTTCATTATATACACCCCCGGTCTCAGCGGCAGGTGCATTGCCTTATCTCTCAGTTCATAGATATTCATAGCCTGTCTTTCCTTATCACGCAGTGTCTGCATTTCTGATCCTTAAATAACAGCCGATTGTAAAACGGAGGGCGGACACCTCGCCAAAAACTTGATAATTCTTTAAAAACGGAGAAAATGTATAATTCAAAATGATCCGCATAATCACAGGCTTTTCTGTATTTTACAATCAGCTATGATTTTTAAAATCGAGTAGGAGGCTGCCCATTAGTTGAGCAGCCGACCTCTCACACCACCGTGCGTACCGTTCGGTACACGGCGTAAGGGTAGTTTGAGTGCAGT
>CACWVH010000107.1 GCA_902764235.1 uncultured Ruminococcus sp. | reverse complement strand
CTGAAATTTCCGAGCAAAGCGAAATCAGCATAACGCCGGGTGCAGATACGGTAAAAACAGGTGACACATCATATACGGTGGTTATTCTTGTGGTACTGACAATAAGTCTTGTGTCAGCTTTTGTGCCGGTAAAAAGACGCAAAAAAAAATGAGCCGTGATGATCGGTCGTAAAAACGGCTGTATATTGGCTCAGATATAAAAAAATGGAGGAACTGCCGCACATAGCGACAGCCCCTTTTTTGGCACCTTATCAAAATGACGGATAGATCAAAGCAGTCCGTCCTTGATATAGCTTCTATGACTTCACCCTTGTATAGCATGGTGTGGTGTTAATCAGAGCCTTGCAGATAAAAGCAAAGTCATGACAAACCCCGAGACCTTCTGTTATCGGTTCAGCAAAGGGCGGATATGATACGATTGCAAATGAAATTATCTGACTGAAGAATATGCAAAAGCAGTCCTGAGTTGACAGTGTCGTCAGTGCAATTTATCATGCTGCTCGCTGTATTCGCTCATAATATCCGGAACGCTGTGATTCATGGAATATCCGCTGTATTTTCCCCATTCGGATTTTTCATTTTGGGAGCGGCGGCTCGCCGCTGACATCAATACCACTGTCTCTACATGGCACGATACCCCGATTTGAATGTCGGTGTTTTTAGAAAACATCAGTATGATTCAGCTTCCTTCTTTTCAAAAAATTCATAAAGCCATTTCATAAAATCCGGCACTGTGTCATACAATGCATGACCATATCCGTTGAAGCTCTTTGATTCAAAGCCTGCAAGAGAGCTGAGATGCTTCTTCAATTCCGAAGCAGGATCATCAGTGAAAACCGAATCCTCTACATCGTAGCTTAACTGCACAGGACATTTTATATGTGCAATTTTATTTGATAGGTCAAAGCCTTTGATTCCGTTTGCAAATTTGATGAAATTTGCAAGCTCCTCATCGGTAACAGTTTTTGATATTTCTATAAAATCATCCCTGGACTGTTCAAAAAAGCCGCCGGGATATATATGTTTTCCTATGGACAAGTAAAGACCGGCACTATCCTTGTTTTCGGCAAGCTCCACCCATTCCCGTATAACAGCGAAGCGGTTTTCATCCACTCTCATAGCCGTCGAGCTTACGGAAAGCCTCGATATCATTTCGGGGTAAGCAGACGCAATAGTCAGTGCAATCATGCCGCCCTGAGAAACGCCGAAAAGATATATTCCCGAAAGCCCCAGCCTCGTAAAAGCATTCACTGTATCCTCTGCCATCTGAAAAATATCGTAATTATCGGGAGGATCCGATCTCCTGTCAAAGACATAAACGGTATATTCATCAGTAAAACACCTGTACTGATTTACGATTGAAGGAGCGAATCCTGTCACGCTCTGCACACTCAGTCCCGGAAGAATAACAAGGCTTTTTCTTCCGTCGCCGAAACTCAGATACTTCATTGTAAACTGATCTGTAACTATCTGACTGATTTTGTATTCCATATTATTTTTTACCTGTTTTCCACTTCTTTGTAATGACCATTTCAACATTATTGCCCTTTATACCAACGGTTACATCGTCTGCAATATTTGCAATAATGGATTTTTCAAGCTCGTCCCACTTTTCTATCTTATCATCACTTTTTCTCCCCTGAACAGTTTCTTTGTAGCATGAAAGCGACCAGATATTTGTAGAACTGAAAGCTCCCGTTCCGGATAATCCATCACCCGAATAGCCTCCATAATTTTCTGACAATACAGTGACTGTATCATTTCTTCCAGCCATAAATGCCTGGAATACATCTCTGATCTTACCCATAATTCCTTTTGCTGCGGCATTTCTTCCGCTTGTAGAGGTTTCAATTAATGTACTTCTGATCTTGCTGTCCATCAGCATTGCTGCATTAAGATGAGCATAATATGCTTTGTCATCATCATCAATCCAGAAATTCGCCTCAAAATCACCTGCAATGGTTTCTACCATTCCAAGCATCTCTTCTGCAATAAGACGCAGATGGATTTTCTCTTTACCGATCAGTTGTCTGTAATCAGCATATTTTTCAGTCTCAGTGAATGCTTCCTCCAAGCCGTAACCATTATTGCTTACATAGATTTCATTTGTTTTCATAATGATCCTCCTTAATCAATTAACATTTCCACTAAGCATTAAAAGCAATACGTAATTATCTATCGGATATTTTTGTTATTATATACATCAACGGTTCAGTTACTGCATTTCCCTTTATCTCTTTTTATAGTCTGAGTTTCCCATAAACTGCAAATCCGATGAGCAGTACGACAAAGGAAATTATTAATGAAGATTCACCTTCATAATTACATAATTATAATAAAACTGTTAATAGATATTACGTTTATCAATGCAAAAAGCTCCGCTGCATCCTTATTCAGTTACAGTGGAGCTTTACACCACTTGGTTCAAGCGGGATTTATCGCTTTTCAGTATGTTTCTTTGCTGCAAAAACAGCTATACAACAAGATATAATAACAGAGAGCATTATGACAAACGGATATGCATCGCCTGTTGATGGTGTATTGTTGTTATCGTTAGTGGTATTTGTATTGCCGGATACATTTGATTTTTCAGGCTTGCTTGTTTTATCAGCAGCAGAATTATCCGTATTTTCAGGTTTTGATGTATCGGACGGTTCATTATTTTTCTTTGTATCTGTTACAAAAATACTGATATCAATTTCTCCGTCGGAGAAAATAAGTCTGAGTGTGTTTTCGCCGTGTTTGCAAATTCGCCTGAAAGTGTTACTGTGCCGTTTTCAAGTGTAACACCTTCTGTTTCATCTGTTCCTGCAAGACCGCCGCCAATGCGGATTGCAACCGTTTCTGATTCTGAATTGGTTCTGATAACGATGCTGTCGCCGGAACGATCCCAGTCAATGCTTGTATGTTCAGCTATTATTTTCTTGGGTTCTTCGTTCTGTCCTTCATTTGTTACATAAATGCTGATCTCTATCTCACCGTCTGAGAAAGTTTGCAAATTCGCCTGAAAGTGTTACTGTGCCGTTTTCAAGTGTAACACCTTCTGTTTCATCTGTTCCTGCAAGACCGCCGCCAATGCGGATTGCAACTGTTTCTGATTCTGAATTGGTTCTGATAACGATGCTGTCGCCGGAACGATCCCAGTCAATGCTTGTATGTTCAGCTATTATTTCCTTTGGCTCTTCTGCCGTATATGTCAGACCGAAGCCTCTTTCATAAAGCGTCGTATCAGTATAGCTGTAATCTTCATCAAGCTGAGGAATATTTACAGGAAGCTTTGCTGTAGGAGCATCCTCATTACTGAACATCATATAGAGTGCAACAGGCATATTTGCGCCGTATTTCTGCATTTCCTTGGTTTTATCCTCCGGGTCAACGGGCATCGAAACAGCAAGATATGCAAGCATTATTGCATCGGCTTTACGGAAACGTGCCACATCGTATGGAAGATTTACGGACATTACAATGAATTTACCGCCCCTGCTATGAATATCATCACAGATAGCATCCGCCATTTGTGCAATATCTCCGGACAAAGCAGAAGCACCATATATTTCTGACAGGAAGATAACATTGTCTGCACCCTCGGTTGTGGGCATCATATCGTCAACAGTTTTCTTTCTGTAAGAATAAGCCTCTATGGCTGCACCCTCCGGCAGCTTTCCGTCCTCGGTCAGCTTTCTGACAGCATAATTCATGGGGATTGTTTCGTCATCATAGGGAACAAGAATAACTGTTTTCTGATTCGGTGTAGTAAGCGGAAGGGTATCATCATCATTTTTTACAAGAGTAATTGCCTTCTTTGCTATTTCCCATTCCTTATCGTGATTTTCTTTTGTTCCGACATGGTTTATTGCATATTCCACACGGCTCTCAATATCCGAATCGTCATAGGGTGTCATAAGACCGTTCTTTTCTTTCAGCGTAAGGATCCTTTTTACTGCTGCATTGATCTTTTCCATTGATATCTCGCCGCTTTCTGCCTTATCCGCAAGCGTAGAAATGTAATTGTCCATTTCCGCAAAGCCTGCTTTGGTAGTTGTATCAACAGGTGCAAGCAGAATATCAACACCGGCATCTATTGCCATCTTTGCGGCATCATATTTATCAAAATGCTTTGCTATGGCATCCATCTCCATAGCATCGGTGATAACAACTCCGTTATAACCCATATCTCCGCGCAGGATGTCGGTTATGATCGTCTTTGAAAGTGTAGCCGGAAGATAAATATCCTCGCCTGTCAGCTTCGACTTATATGTATTTGTTTCGATCTGGGGATACTGTATATGGGCTGTCATTATCATCTGTGATCCCGCATCAATACAAGCTTGAAACGGAACAAGCTCGTTTTGCCTGATCTCGTCATAGCTTTTGTTGATAAGAGGCAGACCGGTATGACTGTCGGTATCCGTATCGCCGTGACCGGGGAAATGCTTGAGCGTGGAGATAACTCCCTGTTCATTAAGTGCCTGAACAAAGGCTGCACCTTGTTCTGCGACGATCTGAGGATCATCCGAGAATGAACGGACACCGATAATTGGATTTGCAGGATTATTATTGACATCCACATCGGGAGCAAAATCTGCATTAATACCAAGTGCTGCAAGCTCACTGCCTATCATAGAGGCTGCCTCCTTAGTGAGGCTTGTATCATTCGCTGCACCAAGTGCCATATTTCCCGGCATAACAGTACCCTGTCCCAGACGTGTGATATTGCCGCCCTCCTGATCGATAGAAATAATAAGCTGTGCACGATTGCCGCCCTTGGCATTTGCCTTTTGCAGAGCATCTGTAAGACGTATTGTATTCTCATTGGTCGGAGTATTCTGACCGAACAGGATAACACCGCCAAAGCTGTGCTTTTCGAGTGCCGCCTCAATATCATCGGTTATTTCAGTAACATTTGTATTGCTGCCTTCATCATCGGTGCTGTAGCGGAAAGCAGGCATTATCATCTGACTGATCTTGTCCTCGGTTGTCATAGAGGACAGATAATCCTGTGTCGGCGCTGCTGCCGCAGGTATTACAAATACCGATGTAAGCATTACGGCAGAAATAAATAAAGATAAAGCTTTCTTTTTCATATTATTTTACCCTTTCATTTATCAGAAATCTATCGGCTGTGCATTTTTGATTGCTGGGAGAAGCTGTCCTCTTATGAGTCGGTTTACACGCACAGCGATCGCTTCATCATCCAGCACGCCGTGGTGAAAGGCGTGATATGTCATAAGAAACAGAGCAAGGGGCATAAGCATACCGGTTATTCTCTTGATCTCATCCGGATCGCCTGTCATAAAGTATGTACCGCACATTACACCCCACATATTCTGTGCCAATGAAAGGTCAAAGCCCATAAGTGCTCTTGCACGCTCGGGAGCGCCTGCTGCCTTGGGAAGTATCAGGTAAGAAAGCATCAGACCTGCAATATCAAAAGCAGGATGACCGACAGCTGCATCACCTATATCAATAAGCAGAACCTCGCCGTCCCTGACCATGATATTCTTTGAATTGTAATCACTGTGCAGGAAGGTATCACGATCGGGGATGCTTTCAATATATGAGATCATCGCCTGAGCTTCCTCCGGCTGAACGTATTTTTCGATACTCTTTATCCATTCAATGAAGGTTTCCTTTTTGTCCGGGAATTCATTGTTTTCAATTTTGATCGAATGAAGCTTTTTCAGCGTGACGGCGCTGAGCTGTCCGAGCTGCGGCAGCTTTGAAGGATCGGTATTAATGAGCTGAGCTACTGTACTGGCATCAAGCATCTCATAAACAACGCCGTACTGCTCGCCCACCTTGACGGTATCGAATGAAATAGCGGTGGGAACACCGAGCAGAAATGCCCTCTTTGAAAGCTCACGCTCCTTTTCGATAAAATCCAACGAAGCGTTATGATAAACCTTGACGATGGTTTCCGCATCAATACGGTAAACAGAGCCGTAGCCGCCTGCGCCTATCATTTCACAGCCTTCGATAGAGATCTCTCTGAGAGCCTTTTTGACATTCAGTATTTCAGTAAAGCCTGTCACATTGAAAATCTCATAGACCTCGCTGCTGACATTATTGACAGTAACATCACCCACAGCCTTTGCAAGCTTGAGCAGAACACGAAGTCCTGCACTGGAAATGTACTCAAGCTGTGAAGCATCAAGCTCCGCAGGCTTTGCCGCCATAAGCTCCTTTTCAAACTCTGCCGCATTTGTTGAGTCGATTTTTCCTTTGATCTGGTACATTTTTTACCTCCGTTTTTTATATAAAGCTTTCACATACCGACAGCATCCATCATCTGCCTGATACCTCCCAGTATCTGCTGTGCAAGTGCATTTTTGTCAACACCGAGTTCTCTGTCTGTTTTCATGATACCGTATAAAAACTTGATAGTACCGAAAAACTTCATTCTGAATGTCAGAGCTCCGATCTCTTTTTCACTCATGCCCTCAAAATATACCTCTTTGAATCTGCCCCAATATCTCTTGGATTCTTCTGTATTCATTCCCAGAACCCAAAGAGATATCTCATCAGAAGTAGAGGTAATGTCGTGTGTAGTATACATTCCTGCAAGGTCAACAGCAGGATCGCCGATACAAGCATCATCAACATCTATCAGAAGAAGATCGTCACCCTGCACCATTATATTATTGGAATGAAAATCCTCATGTACAAAGGTATTTGTTTTCACAGCAATCTTGTCAATAGCATTATATATTCTTGCGGCATCCTCTGCCGGGATCTTATCCTCAACAGTTTTCAGCCAGCCCTTTACAGACTCACTTGCCTGATGGTCGAAAACAGCCTCATCAAATTCGGTACTGTGCAGCTTTCTGAGCAGCCTTGCTGCTTTTTCAGCCCAATACTCGGCTTTTTCCGGCTCGGCATGAATCGTCCTGCCGAGAGTACGGACGTTCAGAAGCTCATAAACAACACCATAGCAGTTCCCGACTTTTACTGTATCGAAGGATATTGCGCATGGGATATCATGCAGGAAAGCCGTCTGAGCTGTATCTCTGCTTTTTTTGACATAATCAAGCGTTCTGCCCTCCCTGAATACCTTTACGATCGTCTCATCATCAATACGGTAAACCGAGCCGTTTCCGCCCTTACCGATAAGCTGACAGCCTTCAACAGATACCTCTCTGAGCGCCTTTTTAACATTCAGTATTTCAGTAAAGCCTGTCACATTAAAAATCTCATAGACCTCGCTGCTGACATTATTGACGGTAACATCACCCACAGCCTTTGCAAGCTTGAGAAGAACACGCAGTCCTGCACTGGAAATGTATTCAAGCTGTGAAGCATCAAGCTCCGCAGGCTTTGCCGCCATAAGCTCCTTTTCAAATTCTGCTGCGTTTGTTGAATCGATTTTTCCTTTAATCTGATACATGGTATTTACCTCCGCTTATTTTTATTTTCAAAGCAGTTTCACGCCCGGCATTGTCAGATCATCAAACTGCGGTGCACCACCCGTAAATTCATCTACGGACTTTTTCATATTTACCGGCAGCTTTTTCGGAGCTGCCGGTGAAAGCGACTGTAAGTTTGCCGTTGTCTTTATTGCTTTTGATCGTCTTAACGATTTCCTTTCATATTATGCTGCCTGTGCTACGGACTGTTCTGCTTCTGTATCGCTGTAGGGTGTAAGCTTGAAGTCGCCGTAGATAGTTGTAAATTCGTTTTTCATTGAAACTGTTTCAATGCCGAGAGCTTCGCAATCAGCCTTGAAGGATGCGGCTTCCTCTGTATCTCCGTGATCTCTCACGGTATCGTCGCAAAGAAGCATATATGCCTTGCCGCCGTGCTGCATAACATACTGTGCCATAGCTGTGTCGCCGGAGCTGTTTCCGAAGGACAAAAGCGGAGATATTCCCAGATTATTGATAATGCCGACGATCTTGTTCAATTTGAGATCCTTGAATGTAACTGTCCCGTCAAAGATGATCTTTTCATCTGCCGCAGGTGTATAATCACGGGCTTTTACATCATCCTCCTTACCCTCGGCTGTAATACCGTATGTTGTTCCGATTATTTGATAGGAGGGAATATACTCACCTAAAGCGTCCTTTGACAGCTCACGCAGCATATTGACCTCTGAACCGCTGTTGATATAAACCTTGAAGCCGTTTTCAGTAAGATATTTTACAAGGGAGATCATCGGCTTGTAGTATCCGTCGGCATAGGTCATATTTTCAAAGCCGGCAACAGGCTCTGACATAAATTTACGTACATACTCACGGTATTCCTCAACTGTGTAACCCTTGAAAGCCTCTGCAATAATTTCACCCGAGGAACGGGGAGACTTCGGCTTTTCGCCGCCGTTCAACAGATATTCCTCTAATGCCTTGCAATAAGCTGCGTCTTCCTCATTGCCCTCAAAGGTATCATCGTGAACCAGTCGATGTATCATAAGACACTGGTCAAAATATGTCGGGAAAAGCTCACCGAACAAGGTGCCGTCCGAATCAAATACGGCAATTCTTTCAGCCTCGGGAACAAATTTATCCGACTTTTCATCCGTTACAGCCGAAACATATTCCATGATCGACTTCATAGCAGGTGAATCCTCTGTCCAGTATTCAAAAGAAGCTGTCTTACTGTCCGCCTGAGCTGACTGCTGATCGCTGCTGTCAGCCCCGGCTTCATTACTGCTGTCAGAAACAACTGACGCAGTTGAGGCGTCGGTTGATGTCTTGCTTTCTCCGCCAGTCGCATTGCTGCAAGCCGCAGCAGAAAGAGCAAGTATTGATGCCATAATAAGGGTTATGATTCTTTTTTTCATGTTGATTTTCCTTTCCAAAAAATTCAAAATAAAAAATACTAAATATTGTTATCAATAACCAAATGATACAATATTCCAGCCGCCGTCTGCAGTACGGGCAAGCCACCACTGATAGTCCGTATAATCACGATCAGCTTCAAGAGTCAGACCCTCCGGATTTTCCGGTGTATGGAAATCCATCATAAACTCAGCAACCTGAGTATAGCCTGCATCCTTATCAATGTCATTCATGCGTTTCAGATTTTCATCATTTGCAGCTTCATCCCCTGCATAACGGATGCTTTTCAGCTCACAGCCAGCCATGGATGCAAATTTACATTTTATCTGTATAACAGCATCCTTCAGCTCATCTTTATTATATACCTCAGAGCTGCCCAGGTCAATGCTTACATCATTTTCACTTGCAGTACCGAGATACCCTTCGAGTGTAACTCCCTTGGACATAATTTCCTTAGCAGTATCTGTATTGTCAAGATAGCGGATATGCCACGGTTCATAGCCGTAGCCTGTGATATGCTCCTTATCCTCAAGATAACGGAGAATAAAGCCGTAATCAGCTAATTTTGCATGGATCTTTGACCATATTTCCGTATATTGTATCTGGTTCGATAACGGTCATTTTCAGCGAGGACCGCTGGGATATACCTGCCACATAATAAGTCTGATGATGCTGGTATATTTTTTGTATCTGACGATCTGCGAGCTGAAGCACTCCCCCAGAAGAGAAACGATCTTTCCTGTGTTCAATGTGCTGATGATCTTTGTCGGAATTGCAGCCGATTATTTTGCTGCTCGTCAGCAAGTGGTATCATATCTCACGATAACCATTGCCAGCGGAAGCCTGTTCTATTATATATGGCTGCACCTGCGGTTTGTCCGTGAGCATGAGCGTGCTCTTATGGCGGAGCAAAGAATACAGATAATGATGACGCAGATACAGCCCCATTTCCTGTATAACACACTTTCCACCATTCAGGTGCTTTGCCGCATCGACCCCAAAAAAGCCTTTGACACTACCGAGAAGTTCGGGATGTACCTGCGGCAGAATATTGATTCTCTCAGCCAGCCTGATCTGATACCGATACAGAAGGAATTGGAGCATACAAAAATATACGCAGATATTGAAATGATACGCTTTCATAATGTCCGTGTGGGATATGACATAAATGACGATTCCTTCAGCGTACCTGCCCTGACGGTTCAGCCGATAGTCTAAAATGCCATAAAGCACGGCGTCCGTATCCGTGATGAAGGAATCGTAACGGTAAGCACACAAATGAAAGAGAAATACCACGAAATAGTTATCATCGACAACGGAATCAAAAATGTTAAAGAAAGACTGCACAAAATGTGTCACGGAACTGTAAGCGTTGAAAGCAAGCCCGGCGAGGGTACGACAGTCACGCTACGCATACCGATTTAATTTGCAATGTGCAATGCAGACCGTGCCAAAACAGCGTTTTAGCAAGTCAAAACAAGTAAGACTAAATGTTCATGGTAAAATTCATCATAAGAATTTACTGCTACAAGAGATT
>CACWVH010000106.1:8347-18081 GCA_902764235.1 uncultured Ruminococcus sp. | reverse complement strand
ACCTTATGGGTGAACAGCTTAAAAACCTGAAATGCATAAAACAACGCATTATCTCAGGTTTTTTCAGAACAATCAATAATGAGTTTCACGGATTCAGGTGATAATTTATAAAATACTGCATAACCACTGTATATCCGACAGCAGTTATAGCTGAGTTTCACGGATTCAGGTGACATACAGTCAGTTTTAATGAATTATCCTGTTTATATTTTCTGATATTTTGTAAAAAATAACCTTTGAAAAAATTCTGATATTTTTATATAATATATATATATGATGTCCGGTATGATAACAGTAATGCGGCTTCATATCCTGACAACAAGACAATAAATTCAACAGCGTGTAGCGAAAAGCGTAAATCCGGCTTTTGGCTCACGCTGTTTATTTTTTTGCTTTTTAAGGAAAACGCTGATTAATTCATTGATCGTCGTCCGGGTTTACTTACAGAGCCAAAAAGCCATTTATTCAGTGATTCCTTAACAAAAATGAATATCTTATGGTCAGCCGGGCAATCAGATATCAGGGAGGAAAAATTTATGGAACAAAAAGCAAATCAGTTTTTAGGCAGTGAAGGTATAGGCAGGCTTATGGGCAAATATGCCGTGCCCTGCATTATTTCGCTGCTTGTGGGAGCGCTTTACAATATTGTCGATCAGATTTTCATTGCAAATGCGGATTATCTCGGCTCATACGGAAATGCGGCAAATACAGTCGTTTTTCCGCTGACGGTAATTGCGCTTGCCGTTGCTGTGATGATAGGTGACGGCTGCTGTGCATATGTAAGTCTCAGGCTCGGAATGAATGAGCCGGATAAGGCAAGAAAAAGCGTGGGCAATTCCGTTGTTATGATTCTGGCTTCAGGCATTGTGCTGAGTCTTATTTACCTTATTTTCAGCGAGCAGATCATTGCAATGTTTGGCGGCACTGTCAATGAGGCTACCTTGCTTAACTCAAGGGAATATTTCTTCTATATCACCCTGGGAATACCGTTTTATATGTTCGGTCAGGCTATGAACCCCATAATCAGATCAGACGGCAGTCCGAAATTCGCAATGATATCGACCCTTGCAGGTGCAGTGCTGAATATTATCCTTGATCCGGTTTTTATTTTCGTGTTCAGATGGGGAATGATGGGCGCTGCCGCTGCCACTGTGATCGGTCAGATCGTGACGGCTGTACTTGCAGCAGGGTATCTGTTCCGTATGAAGCTTGTAAAGCCCTCGCTTTCCGACCTAAGACTTTGCGGAAAAACGGTGCGCAGGACGCTTTCTCTCGGTATCACAAGCTTTCTGTCACAGATAGCCCTTGTTGCGGCGATGGCTGCTATCAACAATATGATCTGCATATACAGTGCGTCTGATCCGGTTTTCGGTCAGGAGCAGTATGCACAGATACCGATGGCTGTCGTGGGGATAGTGATGAAGTATTTCCAGATCGTTATCTCTGTTGTTGTAGGCATGGCGGCAGGCTGCATACCGATAGTCGGCTTCAATATGGGCGCAGGAAAAAAGAACCGTGTCAGTGAGCTTTTCACAAGGCTTCTTGCAGCTGAGGCGGCAGTGGGAGCGGCTGCGCTTATCATTGCTGAGTTTCTGCCCTATCAGATCATACAGATATTCGGCGCTGCCAATGAAAGCACCTATTACACAGATTTTGCTGTAAAGGCTTTCCGTATTTACCTTTGTATGATGATATTCGCCTGTGTCAACAAGGCATGCTTCATTTTTCTTCAGGCTATGGGGAAGGCAGCGCAGTCTACGGCGCTTTCAATGATACGTGAGATAGTTTTCGGTGTAGGCTTTGCACTGCTTCTGCCGTTGTTTTTCGGGCTTGACGGAGTGCTTTATTCAATGCCCTTGTCTGATATCCTGACCTTTGCAGTTTCGCTGTTTCTTATCATCCGCACCTACAAAGAGCTTGGCGGCTTTCATGCCCGGCTTTATCAGCCTGAACAGCCGGCAGCAAATCAGAGCAGCGGTAATAAAGCATAAAGGAATCACTGAATACAGAGCATAACGTTTTGAAGCGACTGCTCAGGCACTGCGGTTAGTGTAAAATATTTCCGGGACTTTTAAAGCAGAAATGAAGTCAGCAGTTCAGGCTGAAAAGGCATGGCGGTGCCCGGGAAAAACTGTATCAGGCTGACTAAGCCGTGAATCGCGACACCGGCGGCACGCCGGCGCTGGTTAGTGTAAAATAGTTCTGGGAGTTTTAAAGCAGAAATGACGTCAGCAGTTCAGGCTGAAAAGGCATGGTGGTGCCCGGGAAAAACTGTATCAGGCTGACTAAGCCGTGAATCGCGACACCGGCGGCACGCCGGCGCTGGTTCGTGTAATTTCTGGGAGTTTTAAAGCAGAAATGACGCCAGCAGTTCAGGCTGAAAAGGCATGGCGGTGCCGGGGAAAAACTATATCAGGCTGACTAAGCCGTGAATCGCGACACCGGCGGCACGCCGGCGCTGGCGGCGGTTGACTTTTTGAGGGGGAATGTGGTAAAATGGGTTTGTTTCCGGGACGGGGCGAACGGGAACGGAAAGTAAAATATATGAGCATAAACGACACATGTAGTGCAATGCACGTAAATCTGATCACGGTACATATGTAAATTTACCTACCGGATCATTGCGTGCAGGTCTGCGTGTGTTTTTTTGTGCGGAAAAGGAGAAATTTATGCCAAGAAATCAGTTTCAGCGAATGGTCTTTGCTTTCATCACGGTTGTTATCACTGTACACGCATATGTGTTTTACAGCCTGTATGTTGTGAACGGTGAGACCCTGATGTCAGTCAACAAAACAAACAGCGTGCTTGATGCCATCAATGCACAGGGCGGTGTTTATATGTTCGGAAATATGCTTCCGATCTGGTCGGTGGTTCTTATTGAATTTGCGTTTGCCTACAGTCTTGAATGTCTTGTGGGAAGTCTCCTTTCGTTCAGAATGGCAAGCCGTATGTTTGACCCGGCTAAAAATCACCCGATGATCTTTGAAACAGTCATTATCAGCTGCACAGTGCTTATCATGTGCCCGGCAATGAGCTTTATTGCTGCATGGATATATTATCCGTATTATGCAGGCTTCAGTATCCTTACATTGCTTGCAAACTGGCTCAGGCTCATCTGCTTCAATTTCCCGTTTGCGTTTTTCTCGCAGATATTCTTTATCCAGCCTGTTGTCAGAGCAATATTCGGCAAGCTTTTTGCAAAGGATATCGCTTCAAGGAATTCCGGCGCAGAGGATCAGCGTCCGCAGGATGAACAGGAGGTTATTGCTGATATTTTCAAAAGAATGGACAAGATCCAGAGTGACCTTGCACATGAAAGACGTCAGAGAAAAAAGCTTGCTGAAAAAATGGAGAATAAATAAGCTTTTTACAATTTCTGATCCCACGCAATATACTGAAAATGCCGCCCGTAGCTTTCACGGGCGGCAAAATTAATTTATCAGAATTTAAGCTCGTACCAGAGAATGAAGGCGTAAACTGCATAAATGCGGCTCCAGAGGAATTCCTCGCCCTCAAGATATCGTGTCCAGAGTGATCTCAGCTCGTCCTGATTAAAGAAATTCTGTGACGCTTCTCCGAAAAGCATCTCTGAGATCGCCTGATTGAATTCTCCGCTTGCAAGCCATTTGCGTACAGGTACAGCAAAGCCGACCTTCTTGCGGAAGGCAACCTCATCAGGAAGCCTGCTGCTTGCAGCCTTGCGGAAAACATATTTGTTCTGATCCTCCATGAATTTGTATTCAGCAGGTATCTTTCTTGCGGCATTGAAAAGACGCAGATCGCTGAACGGTGTGTGAAGCTCGATTCCGCAGGCTGTGCTTGTGCGGTCTGTGTTGAGGTAGATGTCACCCTCAAGCCAGAGTGAAATATCAATGGTCAGCTTCTGTGAAAGCTCGTCCTGTCCCTGAACCTCATTCCACAGTGAGGCAACAGGATCAGCTGCCTTTACATTTTCGTCAAAGTCAAGCATCAGGCTGCGGACAACCTCCTCTGACATGATATGTGAGCAGGTAAGGTATGTCCAGCCCTCCTTCAGCGGATTTTTATGTGAATTGTAGCCGCCGAAGAATTCATCAATTCCCTCGCCGGAATATACAACAGCTGCGTGTTCCCTGACAGCCTTGCAGCCGATGGAAAAGGCAACGGCAGATGCATCTCCGAGAGGCTGCCCCATCTTATCTATAACTGTGGGTATACGCTCGAAATATTCCTTCGGGCTTATCATCTTTACACGGAAGTCCTTGCCCAGAACCTCTGCGGTATGTCTTGCAAGAGCGGATTCGTCAAAGCCGGATTCCTCATAGCCGACCGTATTCGCACAGGCAGCGTCGCTTGCTGCGAAAAGATAGGAGGAATCTACACCGCCTGAAAGGAAGGACTCCTTGTAGGGGATCTCTGTATCTGCGCTTTCCTCGGCAAGTATCTCGTCAACAGTCTTTTCAAGCTCCTTTGCCCATTCATCAACAGTCTTTGTGCTGTCCGGCTCGAAAACAGGCTTCCAGTAGCGTGTAAGGCTTACATCCTTGCCGTCCCACTCTGCATAGTGACCGGGCATGAGCTTGAATACGCCCTCATAGAAGGTCTCCTGTCCGATAGGATAGCCATAGAACAGATACTGCTGGAGCATGGTTTTATTAAGGCGCTTTTCAAAGCGGCTGTCAGATACGATCTCGTTTATATCGCCTGAGCATATGAATTCGCCGTCAATGACTGCATAGAACATCTGCTTCTGACCGACCTGATCTCTTACGCAGTAAAGCTTCTGCAGCTGCTCGTCCCATATTGCGAAGGCAAACATACCGTAAAGATGCTCCATCATATTCATCTGCCATTTTGCATATGCCTTTTCAAGTATTTCTGCTTCACGCTCTGCTCTTGAAAGTGACGGTTCAATTCCAAGCTCTTCACATAATTTTTTGTAATTGCGGATATAACCGCTGTAATAACGTATCTGGACATTTTCGCTCATACTGAAATACCTCCGTTTTGATAGTCTTTTACCTGAATCCGTGAAATTGAATTAAATCGTTTTTTTAAACATTCCGGGTTTTTATTTCAGCCAGGCGTCAGGCGTGCGCAGCACGCCTGACGCCGTCCCTTGGAGTCTCCCCCTTCCCTTTGGGAAGGGACGGGGGGATGGGCGGGAGAAGCTGCACCTTATGGGTGAACAACTTAAAAGCCTGAAATGCATAAAAATGCATTATCTCTGGGTTTTTCAGAACAATCAATACTGAGTTTCACGGATTCGGGTTTTATATAATTTTTATGATCTGACAAATTTTTATCAGCTGTACAAATTATAACATTTTGTCGTATAGTAGTCAATCTATGTGTAAAATTAAAATTTGCAATCAGCATTGGATAATAATTCTGATGCAGTTCAGGCTGGAAAGACATGGCGGTGCCCGATAAAAAGTATTATAGGCTGACAAAGCCGTGAATCAAGGGTCCAGCGTCACGCTGGCAGGTCAGGCTGAAAAGACATGGCGGTGCCCGATAAAAAGAATTATAGGCTGACAAAGCCGTGAATCAAGGGTCCAGCGTCACGCTGGCGCCGGAAAGTTTTTCTTGTTATTTATGTGGTTATGATGTAAAATTGTAAGGGTATAGTTGAAATTTTGAAAGCTCGGGCAGTTCAGGCTGAAAGCCGGGCAGTATCGGATGGATTTCAGCTCACGGAGCTTGTGAAACAAGGATGCAGCAGCCCAAGGGTACTTCATTCGGGTGAGTCACTGTGTCAGGAAGGAAGGGACAGGATTTGGACAGAAAACATGAGATACTGAAGCAGTATTTCGGACATACTGAATTCCGGCAGGGTCAGGAGGATATCATTGACAGTCTGCTTTCCGGCAGGGATGCGCTCTGCATAATGCCTACGGGTGCGGGCAAATCTGTATGCTATCAGATACCGGCGCTGATGCTTGAGGGGATCACGATAGTTGTATCTCCGCTGATTTCACTGATGAATGACCAGGTAACATCCCTTGTCCAGTCCGGTGTGAGTGCGGCGTATCTCAACAGTACGCTGACTCAGGGACAGTATTTCCGTGTGCTTGATAATATCAGGGCAGGTAAATACAAGCTTGTGTATGTCGCTCCCGAAAGACTGATGACGGACAGCTTTCTTCAGGTATGCAGCGAAATTGATATATCTATGGCGGCAATTGACGAAGCCCATTGTGTTTCACAGTGGGGTCAGGATTTCCGTCCAAGCTATCTGAAAATACCTGATTTTATTGACGCTCTCGACCGCCGCCCGATCGTCGGCGCTTTTACCGCAACTGCAACTCAGACTGTAAAAAATGATATTGCAGAGCTTCTCAGACTCAGCGATCCCTTTTCCATCACAACAGGCTTTGACAGGGAAAATCTGTTTTTTTCAGTGCAGAGACCCCAGTCAAAATCAGCCGCACTTCTTGAGCTTATCAGAGAAAGAAGCGACAGATCAGGCATAGTTTACTGTGCAACCAGAAAGGGAGTTGAGCAGGTCTGTGATCTTCTGAATGAAAACGGTTTTTCTGCTACACGGTATCATGCAGGTCTTTCCGAAAATGAAAGAAAGAAAAATCAGGAGGATTTCGTTTTTGATAAAAAGACTGTCATGGCAGCGACAAATGCGTTCGGAATGGGTATCGACAAATCAAATGTTTCCTTTGTCATACATTACAATATGCCGAAAAATATCGAAAGCTATTATCAGGAGGCAGGCAGGGCAGGACGTGACGGTGAGGAGGCTGAATGTATTCTGCTGTACAGTCCCGTTGATGTGCGTACAAATCAGTTTCTTATCGAAAATTCGGAGCCGAATCCCGAGCTTGACAGCGAGCAGCAGGAGGCTGTCAGGAGACTTGAATATGAAAGACTCAGGTACATGACCTTTTACTGCACGACTAATGAATGTCTCAGAAGCTTTATCCTGAAATATTTCGGAGAAAAGGGAAAAAGCTACTGCGGAAAATGCTCCAATTGTCTTACGAATTTTGAAACCGTTGATGCTACTATACAGGCGCAGAAGATACTCTCCTGCATTATCCGCTCCGGACAGCGCTACGGCAGGAAAATGGTGATTGATATACTCAGGGGCAGCAAAAATGAAAAGCTTCTCAGGCTCGGTCTTGACAAGCTCACGACCTACGGTATTATGAAGGACACAAGCGAAAGGGTCATCCGCAGCATTATGCTGTGTCTTGAGGAACAGGGACATATCATCAGCACGGCAGGAGAATATCCGGTTTTGAAGGCTGCACCGAAATGCAGCGGTATACTCCGGGGGAATGATACATTTGAGATCAGGCTTGCAAAGGAAAAGCTTCCCTCAAAGAAAAAGCAGGACAATACAGATGCAGCTGTTGATGCTTCACTTCTTGAAAAGCTGAGAGCCTTGCGCCGTGAGCTTGCGGATCAGGCTAATATGCCGGCATATATCATTTTCTCAAATGCAGCGCTCAGTGATATGTGCAGGAAATGCCCGATTACGCCGCAGGAGTTTCTTCAGGTTTCCGGTGTCGGCAGAAAAAAGCTGGAGCTTTACGGCGAGAAATTTATGAAGGTCATAAGAGAGCATACTGATAAATGATATTGCAGCGTCAGTCCGGCGCTGCTTTTTTATACTATTTTTTTCACAAAAGCCTCTGCTCCTGTACAAATAAAAGCAAGGTCTGATTTTTAATGAACATCAGTATTATACGTTCCTGAGCAACAGGCAGGTGTATTATATAATAACATAAATTTACATATTTAAGCGTAAATACCTCTTTACATACGCAGAAAAATGTGTTAATATTTATATAGATGTAAATTGTATTGGTATAAAATAATACGTTTGAAATTCTTACCGCAATTTTGAAAGAACCATGGTCAGCCGGTACGCAGGTTCAGGTCGGAACTGTGAGTTATGTGCATGATGTGGAAGTAAGAGCGGACGGTATATATGAGCTGCTTGTCAATTCTTGCTATCTTATGCTTTCTTCCGGGGCGTCCGCAGGATGCGGACGCAACCAAAGAGAAGAACCACCGCGCCACGCGCGGAGGGGCGACGTGCTGGTTCTTTTGGTTAAGTGGTAAAACAGTTTACGCAAATATTATTCACTATTCACTATTCATTATTCGTTATTCACTGAGCGAACGAAGTGAGCGTTTCTGTTTCCTCTCTTTGGAAATCTCACCTCCTTATCTCCACCCCGTTCCCGCTGCGCTGCCCACCGCCTGCGGTGTGCGTGCTCGCTTACCGCACTCACTTTCCTACGCTGCGCTGCCTGCGGCGTGCTCGCTTACTTTTGTGGCGGCGGCGAGTTTCGTGTGAGCGTGTGCGGCTTCATTACGCTGATTCAGAAGTTCATGTGTCGCTGTTTACTTTTGGTTGAACAGTAAGGCAGCAGTTTACAAAATTCCTAATTCCTGATTCCAAAATCCTAATTCTTAATTAAGTTGAGGGGGATGAGAAAAATGGCAAGACGAAAAATTGAACTTAATTCATCTGCAAGGGGTGCTCTGATAGATATGAAAACCGGGAAGCCGTTGTCTGAGATCCCTGTCATCTGCGAGCGTATACGCTATTTCCGTGAGATGAAAAAAATGGAACAGAAGCTCCTTGCGGCAAATATCGGTGTGACGGCGAATTCTGTGAGCAACTGGGAAAACGGACGCTCAAGACCGGATGTGAATCTTCTGCCGTCGATCTGCCGTGCGCTTAATATCAGTCTGTATGATCTGTTTGATACCGACGCTGCGGAATATGAAAAAACAGCTGCAAGAAAAAGGCTTGTGGAAAATTACGAAAGTCTTTCCTCAGGGCACAGGGCGGCAGTCGATCAGATGATAGAGGCTCTGCTGAGAGCGGAGCTTGCACAGAGCTGCCCTGATCTGACGGTACTTACCTTTTTCGGAAAGGCTCTTGCAGCCGGTACAGGTGACCCCGGAGAGCTTGACGGCAGCAGTGAGCAGGTTTATGTATATTCTACGCCGAAGGTGCAGAGGGCGGATTATATTTTCAGCGTGAACGGCGACAGTATGGAGCCTGAATTCCACAGCGGTCAGGATGTGCTTGTGCAGCGGCTGACGGACAGGGGAGAGCTTTCACCGGGCGAGATCGGAGCGTTCATTGTGGGAAATGAAACATATATAAAGAAGTACGGGCATGACGGCTTGTATTCTCTGAATCCGGATTATCCGGTGATGCATTTTGCGGATGAAGCGTCAGTTTATCTAATCGGCAGAGTGCTTGGTGTGCTTGAGCCGGAATGTTATGCAAGCCGTGAGGATACAGAGAGATATCTTGCGGTGCATCAGGACAGATGAACGCAGTTTTTGCAAGGGAGTGAATTATATGAAGCGTGCAGCCGAAAGAATATATGTAAAGGTCAATACGGATTTTGATTCCACAGGATATATGCTGCCCCGTTCTATTATCTGGTCAGACGGCAGGATATTCAAAATTGAAGCAGTCAGGGATTTCCGCCCGGCTTCCACCTTGTCAAAGGGTCACAGCGGAGATTGCTATACTGTTGTTATCCACGGCGAGGAAAAGCATCTGTTCTTTGAAAAAACCGGGGAAATGTTTGCGGCACGGGTCGGCAGATGGTTCGTTGAAAGAAGCTGAATCAGATATAGTGAAACACCTGAATTTGTGAAACTTAACTATAACCTGAATCCGTGAAATTGAATTAAATCGTTTTTTTAAACCTTCCGGGTTTTCATTTTAGTTAGGCGGCAGGCGTGCTGCGCACGCCTGCCGC
>CACWVH010000106.1:0-8305 GCA_902764235.1 uncultured Ruminococcus sp. | reverse complement strand
GGGTGAACAGCTTAAAAACCTGAAATGCATAAAACAACGCATTATCTCAGGTTTTTTCAGAACAATCAATAATGAGTTTCACGGATTCAGGTATAACTGATGTCAAATATATGGTAATGATGCGGTATTTTACAAATTATCAGTTATTCAGGTGCTCACCAGTAAGGCGCAGTTTTTCAGCCCATCTCCCCGATTCCTTTCCCAAAGGGCAATGGCGTCAACTGTTAAGGTTTTATACTTTGCTGCCTTACGGCAGCAAGGCGGCTTCCTTTATGCCCGCTGCAAGGGGACGCCCTCTTTCGCAGGGCGTCCCCTCTCAAAAAACAGTCCACCGGACTGTTTTTTGATTCACCCCTGGCGGAGCGATTCTCATGCAAAGGATTTCGTGCTCTGCGGAGCACGACCAGGGGCGCTGGGTCTCACCTGCCGGTTCGGTCGGTGCTTCTGCACCCCGGAGGGCACTTCCTTTGGGCGCCTTCGGCAGAGGTGTCCACCGGACACCCGCACCCCATGGACCCTGCCGCCTTTGAAAAGGCGGGCGAAACTTTAAATATTTGTTAGGTTGACAACGCCGCAAAGCAGCACCGACCGATCCGGCGGCGAAATCCCGACAGGAGGTGAGAGAGATGGAAAGGACGTATATAGCGATAGATCTTAAAAGCTTTTATGCGAGTGTTGAATGTGTGGAAAGGCATTTCGATCCGCTGACGACAAATCTTGTGGTGGCAGATATGTCGAGAACGGAAAAAACTATATGCCTTGCTGTGTCTCCGTCGCTGAAGGCGTACGGTATCTCCGGCAGGGCAAGGCTGTTTGAGGTCGTTCAGAGAGTCAGGGAAATAAACAGTCAGAGAATGTCCGACGGGATAAAAAGCGGACATATCAGAAAGGATAAGGACGGAAAATATAACTTTTCCTCTGCGTCCTTTGATGACCCCACACTCAGGGCAGACCCTTCTCTTGAGCTGTCGTATTATGTCGCACCGCCCAGAATGAGACTTTATGAGGAGTACAGCACAAGGGTGTATTCCATCTACCTGAAATATATTGCACCTGAGGATATACACGTTTATTCAATAGATGAGGTTTTTATAGATGTCAGCCGGTATCTCAATACCTATAAAATGACGGCGCACGAGCTGGCAATGACAATGATAAGAGAGGTGCTCTATACAACAGGCATAACGGCTACGGCAGGAATAGGAACAAATCTTTACCTTGCAAAGGTGGCTATGGATATCGTTGCAAAGCATATCCCGGCGGATAAGGACGGTGTAAGAGTCGCAGAGCTTGATGAAAAAAGCTATCGTGAGCTTCTGTGGTGCCACAGACCGCTGACGGATTTCTGGCGCATCGGCGGCGGCTACAGCAGAAAGCTGGAGCGTATCGGATTGTATACAATGGGCGATATCGCAAGGGCTTCTCTTGATCCTGTGGCTGAGGACGCTCTTTACAGACTTTTCGGGATAAATGCAGAGCTGCTGATAGATCACGCATGGGGCTATGAGCCGACAACAATAGAATATATCAAGTCATACCGCCCGGAAACGACCTCGCTGTCCTCTGGGCAGGTGCTGAAGGAGCCCTATGACTATGAAAAGGGCAGGCTTATCGTCAGGGAAATGACAGAGCTGCTGGTACAGGATATCGTCAGAAAGGGCTTTTATACAAAGCAGATAGTGCTTGATATAAGCTATGACCGGGAAAGCCTTGAAATCGCTGTGCCGGGAAGCAGTATGGGCGATACCGTATACAGGGTAAAGAAAACCGGCAGGCTGTACGGCGGCAAAGTCACTCCGGACCGCTACGGCAGAGCGCACCCGTCCCATGCCCACGGAACAGGAAGGCTTGAAAAATATACCTGCTCTCTGAAAAAGATCGCTGAAACAGTAATGAAGCTTTATGAGGAAATAACAGACCCGGAGCTGTATATACGCAGGGTGAATATAGCTGCCTGCAATCTGAGGACTGAATCGGAGCTTCCTGATGACGAGCCTGAGCAGCTTGACCTTTTTACAGATTATGCCGAGCTTGAGAAAAAGCGTGAGCAGGAAAAAATAGCTGACGAAAAGGACAAGAGGCTTCTCAGGGCAATTGTCGGGCTGAAGGACAGATACGGGAAAAATGCCGTGCTCAAGGGAATGAACTTTATGGACGGCGCTACTACAATAGAAAGAAACGGTCAGGTCGGAGGTCATAAGGCGGAATGAATGAAAAAAATGCACGTGAGGAATACGCAGATATCATTGATCTGCCGTACCGTAAATCTGAAAAGCGCAGGCATATGTCACTGTATAACAGGGCTGCACAGTTCGCACCCTTTGCGGCGCTGACAGGCTATGATGAGATGGTGAGAGAGCAGGCAAGACTTACTGACAGTGAGCATGAGCTGTCGGAATATGAGCTTGAGCTGCTTGACAGGACGGCTGCACATATCATTGAAAGGGCAGAGCAGGGTGAAGCACCGGAGATCACTGTGACATATTTCTGCCCCGATAAGCTGAAATCAGGCGGCAGCTATAAAACGGTATCGGGCAGGGTGAGGGCTGTTGACAGAAGTCTCAGAAAGCTTATGCTTTACGGCTCAGATGATATACACGACAAAAAGGCAGACCCGGTGATAATAGATATCGACAGGATAATGACAATCGAGGAAAAAGATGATATACTATGATCTGAGGGAATGCTGGAATTTCAGCAGCGATTGTAAAACACCGCCCCCCTAAGATATAAGCAGTCATTATAAATAAATGCCTTGTTTGTTTTACACCTGAATCCGTGAAATTGAATTAAATCGTTTTTTTAAACCTTCCGGGTTTTCATTTTAGCTTATGGGTGAACAGCTTAAAAACCTGAAATGCATAAAACAACGCATTATCTCAGGTTTTTTCAGAACAATCAATAATGAGTTTCACGGATTCAGGTTACAATCAGCTATTCATAAATGCTCAGGAAGTGAAGGCAATGGAAAGAAAAAAGATACAGTCAGCTTACAGTCTGTCGGAGGATGAGCTGAAAAGACTCTCGGGAATCAGACCGGAGGTCTGTTTTTGCAGGGATTTCGCATTGCAGCTTTGCTCTGACGGAACGGTCAGGCTTATAGGCGGCAGTGATAATACAGATGTGGGCGGATGGAAAAATATAATCAGGCTCAGCGCCGGAAAAAAGCATATCGCAGCACTCAGCGCTGACGGTCATGTGCTGTGCACAGGTGACAACAGCTTCGGTCAGTGTGATACATCCGGCTGGAAGGATATTTGTCTGCTGTTTACCGGAGAATATATTACCGTCGGACTGGATAAGGATGAAAATGCCTTTATAGCAGGGGATTTTACCGGGCAGGATCAAACCCCCGCAAAAAAGGAGCAAAGCCCCGGCATAGGATACAGGATGCCGGAGGAGGATATAGCGCCTTACAGCTCGATGGTGGACTTTACGAATAAAATACTTGGCACTGGAAAAGGAAAGGAATAACAGAATGAAATATACTACTCTGCTTATGGATGCGGATGAAACAATATTTGATTTCGGAAAATGCGAATATGAGGCTCTGAGGGAGGCTCTTGAATATCATGGGCTTGGATTCAGCAATGAGATCTGCGAAAGCTTTTCTTCGATCAATGCAAAGCTGTGGAAGGAATTCGAGAAAAGCCATATCACACGCTCAGAGCTGCGTGTGCAGAGATTCCGTGAGCTTATTGCGAAATGCTTTGAAGGCTTTGATAATACGGAGATACTTGCAGATACATATGTTGACAGGCTTTCAGAGCAGGCTGTGCTTATCGACGGTGCTGCGGATGCTCTTGAAAAACTGTCGCAAAGCTTTGATATCTATATAATAACAAACGGTCTGAAAAAGGTTCAGAGAGGGCGCTTTGCAAAAACAGATATCACAGAATTTATAAAAAAGCTTTATATTTCCGATGAGATCGGAATGAATAAGCCTGACAAAAAATTCTTTGATTATGTGCTTGATGATATCCCCGAAAAGGACAGGTCAAAAATACTTGTTGTAGGCGATTCGCTAAGCTCTGATATGCAGGGCGGAAGAAATGCCGGACTTGATACCTGTGTATACGATCCGAAAAATAAAATTTCCATGCCGAATAAGCTTTGCGATTATCATATAACAGAGCTTGTTCAGATTTTCGATATAGCGGAGGAATGAGATGAGGTTTACTGTACCTGAGGAGCTGGACGGGATAACGGTAAAGCAGTTTCTCAGAAAACACTGCGATGTGTCTGCACGGACTCTTGCAAAGCTGAAACGGGTCGGAAACGGTATCATGCTGTCGGACAGGAGGATAAGAAGCATTGACATACTGCACGCAGGAGATACACTCGTACTGACTCTCCCCGAGGATGAGCTGAAAATACAGCCGTCGGAGATCAGGGTAGAAGCAGTCTATGAGGACGACTGTGTTATAATTTTCGACAAGCCGGCAGGGATGCCGGTTCATCCTGTGCATGAATACAGGGATAATACGCTTGCAAATGCGGCGGCATATTATATGAGACAGAAGGGGGAAAACTATGCCTTCCGTCCGGTCAGCCGTCTTGACAAGGACACCTCCGGACTTGTGCTTTGCGCAAAAAACAGGTATGCAGCGGCATATCTTCCGGGAAATAATCATAAGCTGTATAATGCACTGTGCCACGGCAGGATAACAGGCAGCGGAACGATCGACAAGCCCCTGAGAATAAAGGAAGGTCATACAATACAGCGTGAGGCAGGACCGGGCGGTCAGAGAGCCGTGACGCATTACAGGGTGCTCGAAAACTACGGGGATGAATATACGCTGCTTGAAATATGGCTTGAAACAGGCAGGACGCACCAGATAAGAGCGCATTTTTCAAGTATCGGACATCCGCTTGCAGGAGATGATATGTACGGCGGAAGCAGAGAAAAATTTCCCCGTCAGTGTCTGCACTGTACGAAGATAACCTTTACTCACCCGGTAACACATGATATTATCACAGCGGAAAGCAGAACAGATTTTTTTGAAATATACGGAGCAGACAGCGTAAAGTAGCACGCTGTCTGCTTTTTGGTTCTTAATCAGCAGCAGTACGCATATATATTAATATATCACCGTGAATGTCCTGCAAGGAAGGGTACATAAAATAAAGTCAAAGTAAAGAGCAGAACGAACGGTTTCTGAATATTATATAGCATAAGGTTATCCACAAAAAAGGTGGGTATCAGAGGTGTTGAGCTTATTAACGGTGATTAAACAGCCGTAAGCGGGACAAAATAATATCAGCACTAAGGAATCACAGGATCTGACCGGTGATTCTCTAAAAAAAATTCGGAGCGTGAAAAGCTATGCTGATCAGAAGAGGAGATATCTATTATGCCGATCTGAGTCCTGTTGTAGGATCGGAGCAGGGCGGAGTCCGTCCTGTGCTTATCATTCAGAACAATGTCGGAAACAAATACAGTCCTACCGTTATTGCAGCAGCGATAACAAGCAGAGGAACAAAGGCTGATCTTCCGACACATATAAAGCTTTATGCGGATCACAGCGGTCTTTCAAAGGACAGTGTTGTTCTGCTTGAGCAGATACGGACGCTTGACAAGCAAAGGCTCAGGGAAAAAATGGGTACGCTTGATACGTTTGATATGAACAAGATCGACCAGGCGTTATCAGTAAGCTTCGGACTCGGGGCACAGCAGACCCACAAACAGGCGACCTGAAGGAAGTCTGAAAATGCGTATATGATATGAAAAGCTTATGCAAGGCATGAAAATAAGGCTTTAAAGACAAACAAATTTGTCATTCAGAGGAGCGAAGCAATGAAAAATCTTTCTGATGCAGCTGTTTTGTGAAAAAGCTCCTTCGCTCATGCTCAGGATGACATGATGATTATCTTTTATTATGAAATTTGAATTTCGTGTATACAAGGGACTGCAAAAGACAAAATGCACAGCTCAGGGGTGGTAAAATCATTTTGGTGCACGGAGTGACGGGAAGGTTATATTACGTTTTTATTATTTCCTGCTGACCGCTGCTGTCGATGGGGGGCGTCCGCAGGATGCGGACGCAGCCAAAGAGAAGAACCATAAGAGAAGGGGCGCTGCCCCTCCTCTTAAGTTTTCCTCTCTTTGGAAATCTCACCTCCTTATCTCCACCCCGTCCCCGCTGCGCTGCCCACCGCCTGCGGTGTGCGTGCTCGCTTACTGCACTCGCTCGGTACGCTGCGCTGCCTGCGGCGTGCTCGCTTACTTTCATAGCGGCGGCGAGTTTCGTGTGAGCGTAGGCGGTTTCGTTACGGTGATTCAGAGATTTGTGTTCCGCTGTTTACTTTTAGTTAAAGGTCAGAGTAGTAAGTGCGCAAATATTATTCACTATTCGTTATTCATTATTCATTGAGCGAACGAAGTGAGCGATTCCGATTCCGGGGGTGTTATGACGCATACGATATATCTGGATATTTTGTTTTGCGTAAATTTCATAATTGATTATATGATACTTGTGAGCGTCAAGAAGTATCTGTCGCTTGAAGCACGGCTGAGAAGGCTTCTGCTGGGCGCTGCCGCAGGGGGACTTAGCTCATTTGTAATACTGCTTCCGCCTCTGCCGTCGGGACTTTCGATAATAATAAGCCTTGCGTCAGCCTGCTTTGTGGTGGGGGCAGCATTTGCTCCGGCAGACAGAAAAACCTTTTTCAAGGCAAGTGCTGCTTTTTTTCTTGTAAGCTTCGGCTTTTGCGGTATTATGATGGCACTGTTTACAATTTTCACTCCGGAATCGGTTGTAATAAGAAACAGCAGCGTTTATATTGAGATACCGCCTGTAATGCTTGTTATTGCAACATTATTCTGCTATGTGATATTAAGGGTCATAATGAGGATCACAGGCTCGGGAAAGCCGAAGGAAACAGAATGCAGCGTAAGGGTAAGGTACAGCGGACATGAAATAGCCTTCAAGGGCAGACTTGATACCGGTAATATGCTGAAAGAGCCGTTTTCAGGAATGCCGGTGATAGTGTCAAAAAGGTCTGCGTTTGCATGTATTGATGAGAATGAAATGAAAGGCTCAATGCGTGTTGTGCCGTTTTCCTCAGTCGGAGGAGAGGGACTTCTCTATGCCTTCAGACCGGAGGAGATCATGGTTATAAGCGGCGGAGTAAAGCACAGGGTCAGCGCATTCGTGGCTTTGTGTGATGATGAGAGGATAGTGGGAGGAGAGGATGCTGTAATACCTTTTGAGCTGATAGCATGAATAAACAAGACAGGCAGATGCGGCTTTTGCCGCAGCGGAAAGGAGAGGGCATAATGATAATGTTAAGAAATCTTCACGGTGAGCTTGTGTCAAAATTTTGCAGTCTGAAAAAACTGGTGATCGGCAAGGAAGGGATATATTACATAAACGGACCGGAAACACTTCCGCCGCCCCTCAGTGCAGAGGAGGAGGGAAGGATCTTTGAAAGGATAAATGCGGGAAAGGAAAAGGAGCGTGAAAAGCTGATAACTCACAATCTGCGCCTTGTGGTCTATATTGCAAAGAAATTTGAAAGCTCAGGGGTGAATGTGGAGGATCTGATCTCCATCGGGACTATCGGGCTGATAAAGGCTGTGAATACCTTCAGAACAGAAAAGAATATCAAGCTTGCAACATATGCTTCACGCTGTATCGAAAATGAAATACTGATGTTCCTGAGAAAAAGCTCGCAGTATAAAAATGAAATTTCAATTGATGAACCGCTTAATGTTGATTATGACGGAAATGAGCTGCTGATCGCCGATATTCTCGGCAGTGAAAGCGACACGGTAAATGTGCGTATCGAAAAGCAGTCGGAGCAAAGTCAGCTTCTCAGAGCCGTGAACCGTCTCGGAGAAAGAGAGCTGCTGATAATGGAGCTGAGATTCGGTCTTAACGGGAAAAAGGCGCATACACAAAAGCAGGTCGCCGACAAGCTCGGTATTTCACAGTCATATATTTCACGGCTTGAAAAAAAGATAATCCGCCGTCTCAGAAATGAAATAACCGAGGAATGCAAGACAGCCTGATATCCTTTGTTTCTGATGATTATAGCTTTTTCAGGGCTTCCCGGATCATTACACGAGCAGAGAACCGCATGAGTGCCGCTGAACCCCGGAATTGTAAAACATCAGACATTACAAAACGCAGGGTTCTGCTCCGGTATCAGGGCAATGGCATCAACTTAAGGTTTTCGGTCACTGCCTTGCGGCAGTGAGCGAGGTTTTTTGAGCGCCGCTGCAAGGGGACGCCCTCTTTCGCAGGGCGGCACAGAGCCTGTGCACCCGAAATAACTATACTTTCTGATACTATCAGATTAT